>JAFANK010000255.1 GCA_019232725.1 Vulcanimicrobiota bacterium
GACGCCCTGTCCGTTGATGGCGATCGTCTCGACGATAGGCGGCACCCAACGCCGTCGCCGCTCCTCGGCGCCGCCCAGCGTGAGCATCGCGCGCAGGTCCGCGACTGTGAGCGCAGAGCCAGGCCGGTCGGCCATATTGACGACGAAGCAATCGGCGATCTCGAGCAGTCCCGCCTTGATCGTCTGCACGGAATCACCGAGGCCGGGCACCGTCACCACGATGACAGTGTCTGCCACCTTCATGATCTCGAGCTCGACTTGGCCGACGCCCACGGTCTCGACCAAGATGACGTCGCAGCCGAACGCGTCGAAGGCGCGGATGACATCGCGCGTGGCCGGCGCGAGGCCGCCGGGCGTATGGCGCGCCGCCATGCTGCGGATGAACACGCCGCTATCGCCCGCGTGGCGCTGCATGCGCACGCGATCGCCCAGCACCGCGCCGCCCGTGAACGGGCTGGAAGGATCGACCGCGACGATCCCGACCGTACGGCCATCTTTGCGGATGATGTGGGTCAGCGCGTCGACCAGCGTACTTTTCCCAGAGCCCGGTGGTCCGGTCACACCGATGACGTGAGCGTGGCCAGTTTGTGCGTAGAGAGCCGCAACAAGCGGCCCCGCACCAGGAGCGCCGTTTTCGATCATGGTGATGCCTTTGGCGAGCGCGCGCCAATCATGATCGACGATTCGCCGCGCTAGATCAAGCGTCGCCTGCTTGTGAGCGGGAGATGTACGTGTTGCCATTCCCGCAAGAGCTTCCCGCCGCTTATGGGCCGGGCCTCTCGGCAGGTGCACAGGGCGACGCCTACCCAAGCTCATCGCATGCAGACAGCCACGGCTCGGCTGGAGGTGCGCAAGCCCTTCTCATTATTCTCCACTGTCGTCTCGCATGGTTGGTATGAGACGCTGCCGTTTCGCTGGCTTGAATCAGAGCGAACACTGCTGCGCGCTGAAGCGCTGGGCGACGGACGTGTCATGCTCGTGCGTGTCGAGGAAACCAAATCTCCGCAACGCAATCACACCGGGCTCGCGATCACGGTGAAGGGTGAGAATGCACGCGATCCGGGTGTCGCCGCGGAGATGTCGCGTCGTGTCGCCGTCATGTTGCACGCAGACGAGGACTTGCGCGAGTTCTACGAGTTGTGCAAAAGCGTTCCCGATCTGCAAGAGGCCCGGCGGCTGGGCGCGGGCAGATGCATGCGGGCACCGACGCTGTGGGAGGACGTGCTGAAGACGGTCCTCGGCACGAACGTCACCTGGCGCCAAGCGGTCACGATGATCAACCGCCTAGCGCAACTCGGCGACCCGTGCCCTGCTTTCCCAGAATTGCGTTCGTGGCCTAGCCCCGGGCAGATCGTCCGCGCCAAGGAGAAGTTCTTGCGCGACACAGTGCGGGCAGGCTACCGTTCGCCCTATATCATGGAGTTGGCGCTCGCGCAGAAATCGGGTGAGATAGACCTCGATGCCATCGATGGTGCCGCGGCCAAGCTCGACGAGCAAGAATTATACAAGAAGCTCGTCGCGCTCAAAGGTGTGGGCAAGTCATCGGCGCATTTCCTGATGAATCTGCTCGGCCACTACGATCATCTGCCGGTGGATAGCGCGACCTATGCCTACGCCACGCGCGAGCTCTTCAACGGGCGCCGTCCCACCGAAAAGCAGATCCGGCGGCGCTATGCGCGCTATGGCAAGTGGCAGTCATTGGCGTATTGGTACGAACGATGGGAACCACGCCTGCGATGGTGGGAGCCGATTTCCACACCCACATGATCTTGCACGCAGACCTCGATGCGTTTTACGCGAGCGTGGCGCAGCGCGACGATCCCGCATTGCGTGGCAAGCCGCTCGTGGTCGCTGGGTCCAGCCGCCGTGCCGTGGTGCTCACTGCGTCGTACGAGGCGCGCCCCTTCGGCATCCGCAGCGCGATGCCGCTGTATCAGGCACGCGAACGCTGCGCGCAACTTCTCGTCGTGCCGCCCGATTTCACCAAATACAAAGAGACGAGCACCGCGGTTTTCAAGATCTTTCACGACTTCGCGCGAGCAGTCGAAGGTCTGTCATTGGATGAAGCGTTTCTCGATCTCGGCGATACGAGCGTTGACGAGGCCCTCGACAAGGCGCACGCCATGAAGAAAGCCGTGCGCGAGGCAACCGAGCTTTCCATCTCCGTTGGCATTGCGGCGACGAAAATGGTGGCCAAGATCGCAAGCGACGACGGCAAGCCTGACGGTTGCACGGTTGTGCCGCCGGGCACGGAAGCGACGTACTTGGCACCGAAACCGGTGCGCCGATTGTGGGGCATCGGCCCGAAAACGGAACAACGTTTGCTCGGCTACGGCATCGAGACGATCGGCCAGCTTGCGCAACTGCCGGGCGACCGGCTGCACGCGCTCTTCGGCCGCTTCGGTGAGGATATCCGCGACCTTGCCCGCGGCATCGACCCGCGGCCTGTGATCGAAGAATGGGAAACCCGATCGATCTCGAGCGAGGAGACGTTCGAACACGATGTGTCGGATATCGCGGAGCTGGATCGCATCGTGCACGCGCAGTCGGCGGAACTGGCGGAGCGGCTGCAGCGAAAGCAACTGCGCGCTTACACCGTCGGGATCAAGATCAAGCTCGCCGACCGGCAGATCTGCGGACGCCAGACGTCATTGCGTGAGCCCGTCGACAACGCACCGGCCATCGCCCGCGCAGCGTCGTACTGCTTGCACAAGACATCGATCACCCAACCGGTCCGGCTCATCGGCGTCCGTGTGAGCAAGCTCGCGCCGCATGATATCCGGCAGACAAGTCTCTTCGGTGCGCATGCAAGCTAGGCTGCGGCCAGAACGTTGGCGACGGCGCCGCAGGCGCCGCGCAGTTCGCATTATCTCGTTCCTCGTGCTCCTGGCGTGCGCGGCCGCGCTCGCGGTCGGATTTGGCCTGCGACCGCACCACGAGCAGGCCACGCTCGCCGTGAGTCGCGTGCCAGCAGCGCGCGCCTATGCGACCACCGCGTGGCTGCGAGCCGGACGCCCTTGGTCGGACGCCGAGGTGGACGACCTGCGCGGCAAACTTGCGCCGCTTGCCGGCGCCTATGCCTTCCCTGCGCAAACCGGCTTGCTGATCTCGGACGGCCGTAGTGGCCGCGTGCTGTACAGCCGCAATTCGCGGGTGGCGCTCGTCCCTGGATCGACGATCAAATTGGTTACGGCGGCGGCAGCGCTCGAAGCGCTCGGACCGGATCACCGCTTCGAGACGTCTATCGTCACCGACGCGACGGAACAAGCTCCAGCCCTTGCGGGAAGCATCTGGTTGGTCGGCGGGGGCGATCCGGAGCTGACCAGCGACGATTTGCGGCGCGGCGTGCACGAACTGCAGCTCGCCGGTATCGAGCGCATCACGGGCGATGTCTACGGCGACGGTTCGCGGTATGGACCCGACCGTGTGAACCCAGATTGGGATCCTGACGACTTGGAGTACGGCTGGGCAGCGCCGGCAAGCGCGCTTTCGGTGGACGGGGGATCCGTGCAGTTCACCATCACACCACACGCGGGCGAACAAGCTAGCGTCGACGTCGACCCCCCGGGAACGCGCATGATCGCCGCCGTCGATACGGTCGACGCGTATGGCGACAACACGCTGCGCATCGATCTGCTGCCGAACAACAACGGCTATGCCGTTCGCGGTCAGATCCCGTACGGCGCGCCGCAGAAGTATTGGCGCGCGGTGCCGCATCCGACGCAAGCGGCCGCCGTGTCGCTGCTCGCGATGCTGCGCTTGGCGGGTGTCGATGTTTTGGGCTCCGCGATGACCGGCATCGCACCGCAGCCAACCGCGACGTTGTGGCGCCACCAGTCACGGCCGCTTGACGCGATCGTCCGTCACATGTTCTTCTTGAGCGACAACCACTATGCTGAAGAACTGTTGCGCGCCGTCGGCTACAAGGCAAGCGGCTTAGGCGACTTGCATAATTCGCTCGCGGCAGAGCGCGCGTTCCTGCACGCGCAAGGCATTCCGACGCAAGGGCTCGTCTTGGCCGACGGCAGCGGTTTGTCGCCGCGCAACCGCCTGACCGCGCTCGCGCTCGGTCAGACGCTCGAGTATGTCCTCAAGCAGCCGCTGCCGCTACCTGCCTATAGCCTCTTGCCGCGCGCTGGCCTTGAGGGAACGGTTGCCGTTCGCGACGATCTCGACCCAGGCGCCAAGGGAAGAGTGTTCGCAAAAGATGGGTATATCGAAGGCGCGAGTGCCATCGCGGGGTATGTCCTCACCGCGCACCACGGACCGGTGATCTTCGTCTTCCTCGTCAACGATTGGCAGAATGGTCTCGATGCCGTCTGGTCTGACGAAGATCAGATGCTCGACATCATCGCCGCTTCATAGAGGCTGCATCCGCGCGATGACGGTGCTGGGGAAGTATGCGGCCAGGATCTGCGCGGCCTGCATGCCGGCATCGGCTCGCCCGCGCGCACCCCACTGACACATGCCGACGCCGTGACCGACACCGTGCCCGATAAAATCGAATCCCGCAGTGTTGCGACTCACATCGAAGAGCGCGCTCGGAATGACCTTGTATCCTAGCACGCTGAGCGCGCGCGAATAAAACGTTCTCCCCTCGAACGTCGTCGTCGCCCCTGCACCTGAGACCGTGATCGTCTTCACGCGGCCGTCCGGCCAGCGTTCGGTGATGGCGACGCCGTCCAGCCGGTCTGCGGGAACGTTGACGATACGCGACATCGCCTCCGCGCTCACCGAATTCATCCAACGAAAATACGGAGCGCTCGCGCAATATGGCCGCCCGGATGGATCGCCATCCGGCACCCCCAGCAGATACGGCGGTGGCGGCAGTCCGGTGATCTCGAACGACGATGCCGTATGGCCGCCGCATGACGAACTGTAGTAGATGGTCGCCGGGAGGCCACCGGCGGTGAGGACTTGTCCGCTTGTGTCGTTGGCTGCGCTCACAAGACTGGACGTGATGCCATCGAGGCCTCGATACACTTGGCTTGTGGTATCGTCATTGAGGTCGTAGTCGCGCGTGCTCAAATTGCGAGCGTGCGCTGCATAGGTCCGCACCGCGATCGCTTGTGCCCGCAACGATTCAGCCGGCCAACTCGGACTCACCTCCGAAGCGAGCACCGACGCCACGTACGTCTCGGCATCGACCCGATTGATGACGTGCAGCATGCCGTTTTGCAGCTGGATGAAGAGCGTGCCAGGGTAGCGGCGCTCGATCGTGCTGCCGGTCGTCGTCAGGGCGCTGACGTCGAGCAAAGGGCTGGCGCGCAGCTCGACGATTTGCGATCCCAGCGTTTGTGAGGCATGTGCGGTCGATAAGGTGCCTGCGGCCGCGTCGATCTGGACGCCGCCGGCGCTGAGCCGCACGATGTCGAGGCCGGCGAAGAGTCGTACGCGCAGCGGCGCCTGGAGATCGGCCGGCTGCGCGAGCGCTGATTTGCGCGCGACGCACGGCGCAAACGCCTCAGCCGCGGCGAGCGTCACGAAATGACGTCGATGCACGCGTTATGTGTCGCTGCGGTCATGTGTTACGAGCCTTGTCGTTTCGAGGCGTGCAGTCCTCGCCGTCCAGAGTAGGCGGCCCAAAGTGCAGCGTGGAACTCCGAGAGCATGATGAAGCTTCGAGTGCTCATTTTTTTATGCGCCGCGGTGATCTTGGCGGCGTGCGTGACCGGTGCTAAGGATCGCGCCGCCGGAGCGAGCGCGACAAGCACCGCAACCGCCGCAAATGGTGCGCTGCCCCACGGCGAGGCGATTGCGGCTTCCGGTCCCTACGCGAAGGCGCCCGCACTCGGCATCCATTTGGGAACGCTGCCACACGGTCAGTACGACGCTATTACAGACGTTGCGGGTGTCATGGTCGGTCAGGTGACCCACATCGAGGGGTCGGGCAAGCTCGTGCCCGGCGTCGGGCCCATCCGAACCGGCATTACCGGGATCATACCGCGCGCGGATATCTGGCACCACCGCGTCTTCGCGGCGGTCTGGCCGCTCAATGGCAACGGTGAGATGACGGGCTCTTTGTGGGTGAACGAGGCAGGCTTTTTAGAGACGCCCATCGTGCTGACCGACTCGCTTTCCGTCGGCCGCGTGGACGACGGTGTCGTGTCATGGATGATCGAGCACAATCCCAAGATCGGCTACATCGAGGACGTGCCATTGCCGGTTGTCGCCGAGGTGAATGACGACTTCCTCAATGACCAGCAAGGCCGGCACAACCTGCCCAAGGATGCGGTCACGGCGCTCGATAGCGCAAGTGGCGGACCAGTCGCGCAAGGGGACGTCGGCGCCGGTACTGGCGCGGTCGCATACGAGTTCCACGGCGGCATCGGTACGGCGTCGCGCGTGGTTCCCAAAAACCAAGGCGGTTACACTGTCGGCGTTTTGGTCAACGCCAACACCTTCGAGCGGCGCCAGGACTTCACCGTCGATGGTGTGCCCGTGGGCGCCAACATCACGGACTTGCGTCCCGTCGACCACTCGAGCGAGGGGTCGATCATCATCGTGGTCGGGACCGATGCACCGCTGTCACCGTTGCAGCTCATCGACTTGTGCAAACACGCAGCGCTGGGTCTTGCGCGGACGGGTGCTTCATCGCGGGAAGGCAGCGGCGATATCATCATCGCTTTTTCGACTGCCAACGTCGTGCCCTACGATTCTGGCCATCCGACGTTCACGCCCACAGAAATGGACCGTGCGTTCATCAATCCGGTCTTCGTGGCCGCGATCGAAAGCACGGACGAGGCGGTCGTGAACTCGCTGCTCGCCTCGACCACGATGGTCGGCCGTGACGGCAACACCGTGTATGCCTTGCCACACGACCGGCTGATGCAGCTCATGCATCGCTATGGCAGGTAACCGCTTTTATCCCGCGTGCAGCACGGCCGTGCTCGACATCGCAGGCCAGCGGTTGCGAGTGGCTTGGACGCATGCCGGCATCTGCGCGGTTGAACAGGAGTCGCTCGGCGCACGGCGGGCCATGGCGCGCCGCTTGCAGATGGACCTGACCGACGCGACAGCACCATCGTCGCTGCGACGGGCGCTGTCGACGGCATCGCGAGGCCGTGCCGACGATTTCCCGCTCGACTTGAGCTGGGCGCGCGATTTCGAGCGCGAAGTCCTCGCTGCAGCGCGCGAGATCCCTTACGGCCAGACGAGATCGTACAGTTGGCTTGCGCGCGCCGCGCGGCGGCCATTGGCCGTCCGCGCCGCAGCGTCGGTCATGGCTCGCAATCCGCTGTGGCTGCTCGTCCCTTGTCATCGCGTCATCTACGCCGACGGCCGCGTCGGACCGTACGGCTCGTCGGGCCAGCGGCGCAAACGCGAACTGCTCGCGCGCGAAGGCGTCCATCTCAAAGCACCGCGCGCCGCCAGCAGGAAGCGTTCATCCGCACGACCGCGAACCACCCCACGATGAACCTTGCTGTCGAGATTCTGCTCTTCGCCGCGGGTGTCTTGATCGGCGCAGTCACGATTTGGGTGGCGGGCCGTGTCGATTCGCGCACGCTGCGCGAGGCGATCCAAAACCGCGACGCACGCCTGGACAAGCTCCAAGGCGACCTCGCCGATGCGATGGCGCAGCGCACAGGCCTCGCAGCGCAGCTGGATGCCGAACGCAAGGCCGCCGCCGAGAAGCTCGCGCTCATCGACCAAGCACAGCAAAAACTCGCGGACACGTTTTCTGCCCTGTCGGCGCGCGCATTGCAAGACAATAACCAGTCGTTTTTAGACCTCGCGACGCTGACCCTGACGAAATATCAGGCCGAGGCGAAGGGCGACCTCGAAAAGCGGCAGTCCGCGATCGATCAGAGCCTCAAACCCGTGCAAGAGTCCCTGGCGCGCGTGGATGCGCTTATTGCCGAGATGGAAAAAGCGCGCTCGGGAGCTTATGCGGCGCTCAGCGAGCAGGTCAAGACGCTCTCCGAAGGACAGCTCGCGCTGCAGTCGGAGACCTCAAACCTCGTGCGCGCACTGCGCACGCCGGTCGTGCGCGGGCGTTGGGGCGAGATCCAGCTCAAGCGCGTGGTGGAGATCGCGGGCATGCTCAATCACTGCGATTTCTACGAACAGCCCACCGCGACGACCGAAGAAGGCCGCCTGCGGCCCGACCTGCTCATCCGCCAGCCGGGCGGCAAGACGATCGTCGTGGACGCCAAGGCACCGCTCGAAGCGTATCTCAACTCGCTCGAAGCCAAAGACGACGCAAGCCGGCGGGATTGGCTGCGCGTCCATGCCCAAAACGTGCGCACGCATATCGCGAACCTGGCGAAGAAGTCGTATTGGGAACAATTCGGCGACACGGCCGAATTCGTCGTCATGTTCTTACCGGGCGAGATGTTCTTCAGCGCTGCGCTGGAAGGCGATCCGACGCTCATCGAATACGGTGTCACCCAGCGCGTCATCCCGGCGAGCCCGACCACGCTGATCGCGCTGTTGCGTGCCGTCAATTATGGTTGGCGCCAAGAGGCGATCGCCAAGGAGGCCCATCAGATCAGCGCGCTGGGCAACGAGATCTACAAGCGGCTTTCCGATATGAATAAACACTTCTTCACGATGGGCAAGAGCCTGCGCACTGCTGTGGAGGCATATAACAGCGCCGTGGGTTCGCTTGAGAGCCGCGTGCTCGTGACTGCACGGAAATTCAAAGATCACGACAGTCTCTCGGCCGACGGCGATCTGGAGCCACCTACCCAGATCGACACGTCGACGCGATCGCTCTCAGCGCAAGAGATGACGCTCGGTACCGATAGCCTATTCCCGCCGCCTCGATCTCAGGAGGCTGACGCGGAAGTCGAGAGCGATGAGAGTCGCGCGGCGACTGCGGACTTGAGCTCCTGAATCCCATCCCCCGTCTTCGCTGATACGAGCACACCCGCGTCGCCGAGATCGGCGCCACCTGTGCCAGCTGCGGCCCGATCGATCTTGTTCCAGACGTTGATGACCGGCTTTTGGTCCGCGCCCAAATCGTGCAAGACGCTCATCACCGATTCGCGCTGGCGGCGCCAATACGCGTTGCTGGCGTCGATGACGTGCAGCAGGAGCGTCGCACTCGTCACTTCCTCGAGTGTGGCGCGAAACGCCGCCACAAGTTCTTTGGGCAGGTCGCTGATGAAGCCCACCGTATCCGCCACGATGGCCTCACGGTCCGAAGCGAGTCGCACTTTACGCAAGGTGGGATCGAGCGTGGCGAAGGGCTGATCTGCGACCAGCACGTCGGCTCCCGATAGCGCATTCAAAAGCGATGACTTACCGGCATTCGTATACCCGACAAGCGCAACCACGGGCGTGCCTGCCCTGCTGCGGCGCTGTTCTGCGCGCCGTTTGCGCACGAGCTCAAGCTGCGCTTCCAAATGGGTGATGCGAAGGCGGATGCGCCGGCGATCGATTTCGAGCTTGGTCTCGCCGGGGCCGCGCGTGCCGATGCCGCCGCCCAGGCGCGAGAGCGCATCCCGAGCGCCGATGAGATTGGCAGCACGGTGTCGCAATTGCGCAAGCTCGACCTGCAGCTTGCCTTCGCTCGTACGGGCATGTCGCGCGAAGATATCGAGGATCAGGACCGACCGATCCATCACCGCCACGTCACCCAACGACTTCTCGAGCGCGGCGCGCTGTCGCGGTCGCAGCGCGTTGAGCGTGACGACGAGCTCGGCATCCGTATCGCGTGCGAGTTCAGCGATCTCTTCGGCTTTGCCGTGACCGACAAGCGTCGCCGGATCGATCGCCTGACGGCGCTGAACGCAGCGCGCGACGACGTCACCACCAGCGGCTCGCGCGAGCGCCTCGAGCTCGTCCATTTCTATCTGGAACACGTCGCGGTCAGCACCGGTGTCAACACCGGCAAGGATGATCCGTTGCGGCGCAGCCACTGTGGAATGCAGCATAAAATCGACGGACCTTTCGTCCGTTCTCCCTTCGAAGAACGAATGCCAAGGTCCGTTGTCTTTAGTTTAAGCGGGTGTGAGTTCTTTCGACTTGCGCAGGCCGAAAGGATGGTCGGCAACCGGTGTCAGCGGCTGGAAGCGCAGCTGTCGCTGATATGTGGAGACGAGCAGCTCGATCCCACCGCGCACGGAGCCTTCTTCGGCGACGCATTTCGAGAGCTTCTTCATGAAGTAACCCTCAAGGTCGCTCAGTGCGTGCTGCCAGTATGGATCGGTGGTCGATGCGGATCCGTCGAAATGGTTCTTGTCGACGAGCCAAACGAAAACCGGCTCGCCGCCTTCTCGGAATCCCAGTACGAAGAGTGGGATGGGCTGCGCAGCCGGTTCTGAGTCTGGATATAAGGAGCAGATCGTGTAAAATTCGAGCAGAACGTGTTCGGGCTCGATTGGTTTGCTCAAGCGTTCGCCTCCCGTCACCTACAAGCCGGACGCGCGCGCGGTGGGAGCGTGGTAGGTCCGCACGAGTGAAGTTCTCATGCGCGCGAAGCCCCTCCCCCGCGGACTCAAGGTCCCGCTGAGCTGGACGCAATGCCGCCGGGCGGTTGGTGATGGTTGTTTGTAGGGCCACCATCGTGGCCTCCCTCACACGAGCCGAAAACTCATATTAGATGAAGGCTGCCGGCCAGATCCACGTCGGCCCTACGTGGCCGGATGAAGTCCCATTGCCTGAGGCCCTTGAGGCTCAGGTGCAGCGGACTGTTGCTGATTTCGACCTCGCCGCCTTGCGCATCTGGTTCCGGCTGGACGGCAAATACGAGCCGACGCCGCTTTTGAGCTGGAGTCCCGACGGCATGCTGCGGGGCGGCTTTGATGCGCGCGCGGTCAGCTCGATCGTCCGAGCGCAGCGCGATCTGCTTGCCATTTCCGCATCGACGCCGCCGGCCATCATGACGGTTGATTTTGAGCGCGGCGCAGAAGGTGAAGACGCACCCGAGCACCAGCTCAAAGTGATAGGCGTGGCGCTGGCGCACGGCGGCAGCCTTGTCGGCTATCTCGAATGCCATGCGCACACAACGATCGGCGCAGATCTGGCAGCGGCCGACCAGATCCGTTCCCGGGCGGCCGAGCTTGCCCGCATCGTCGCCGAGATCCGCGTGCCGACATCGACAGCTGCCAAGACGCGCGGTCACGTCCTGCTCGTGGAGGACGATGCCGAACAACGCAAGTTCGTGCAGTCGAATCTCGAGCAGTTCGGTTTCAAGGTGTCCGTGGCGAGCAACGGCGCCATCGCTCTTGTGACCGCGGAATCCGAGCACCCCGACGTCATCCTCTTGGATTGGGCGATGCCGGTCATGGATGGGCTGACCACATGCCGTCGCCTGAAAGCGCAGCCGAGCACGGCTTCTATCCCCGTCATGATGATCGCGAACCGCGTGGACGTCGACGATAAAGTCCTCGCGCTCGAAACCGGCGTACAAGACTTCTTGGTCAAGCCGCTGCATCCCAAGGAGCTGTCCGCGCGCGTCGCCCAACTCGTGAACTGGCGGCGGCAGTTCTTGGTCCAGCAGACCGCTGCGCCGGCCGAAGCGCTCGACGAATCACAGTTCGCAAGCGCGATCGCCGAGGCAAGTCTCAGCACGGCGGATCAAGACCACTGGATGTTGGGACTAGAAGCCGCGCGCCTGGGCAAACATCACGAGGCGCTGGCGAATTTTGTGGCGGAAGCAGAGCAGGCCGAGAAGCTTGGCCGTTACGCCCGTGCCGCACTGGCGTACCGCAGCGCATCGGTGACGGCGGGCGAGATCCGGGACCGCGATGCCGCCAACCGGTACTTGCGGTTGGCGGGCAAGATGTACTTCAGTTGGGCGGAGAATGACGACGATCCAGCCCACGTCCGCGACGCCTATGTCAACGCAGCACGCTGTTTCCTCATGGCCGGCAATCTCAAGCTCGCGAAGAAATCCGTGGACTATGCGACCTCGATCGACGCCGTGCTCGCCGACGATCGACCGACGCCGCTGCAATGAGAGTCGTCCTCTTCACTGAAGGCACCTATCCTTTCGTCCGCGGCGG
>JAFANK010000065.1 GCA_019232725.1 Vulcanimicrobiota bacterium
TTCCGGCCGCGATGGAGATCGTGGTGTGCGCATCGATCGGCGCGGCGGGTGGGGCCATCTGGGCATCGATCGCGGGGATCTTGCGCGCCCGTTACGGCGCGAGTGAAGTCATCACGACGATCATGCTTAACTACATCGCGGCGCTCGGTGCGAATTTCTTAGTCGCTGGGCCGTTGCGCGGATCCGTATACGCCCCGGAAACAGCAGCGATCGATCCTGCTGCCGTGCTGCCGCCTCTTATAGCTGGCACGCGCCTGACGATCGCATTCCCACTCGCAATCGCGACCGCGGTCGCACTGTGGTGGTGGCTCGGACGGAGCGTGACGGGGTTCGAGCTGCGTGTGGTGGGAGGCTCCGAGCGAGTTGCACGCTATGCCGGCATTTCGGTGCGGCGCACGATTGTGCGGACCATGGCGCTTAGCGGTGCGCTTGCGGGTCTGGGCGGCGCCTGCGAAGTGCTTGCACTGTTCCACCGTTTCAACGCCCAGCTCTCCCCTGGGTATGGCTTCACGTCTATCGCTGTTGCGCTACTGGCGCGGTCCAACCCCTTGGGCGTGGTGGCGAGCGGACTCTTTTTCGGCGTACTCCAAAACGGTGCGCTGTCGATGCAGGCACAAGCAGGCATTTCCAAAGATTTGATCGCGATCATCGAGGGGCTGATAATCCTCTTCATCTCCGCGCGCTGGACCGGCGCGCGGTTGAGCGCACGCCACGGCGTCCAGGACGCGACGACTACCGAGCAACTGGCCTCATGAAGATCGACGCCTCACTTTTGGTCACGATCGCTGCTATCGCCGTCGTCAAATCAACCCCGCTCGTGTACGCAGGCTTAGGCGGTGTTGTCTCTGAGAACGCTGGGGTCGTGAATATCGGGCTCGAGGGAATGATGGCTGCCGGCGCGTTCAGCGCAGTCGTGGCGTCGTTCTACACGCATGATCTCTTGCTCGCACTGCTCGGCGCAGTCGTCGCGGGAGCTGCCTTCGGGTTGCTGCTCGCATATCTGGCCGTGACGCAACGTGCCGACCAGATCATCGTCGGCATGGCGATCAACGTCCTGGGCATCGGCGGCGCCGCATTCGGGCTGTCCGCGATCTTTGGGCAGCCGGGAGCTTCCCCCGAAGTCGCGAGCTTTTCCACGATGAGCGCTCATGGTCCAGCGTCCTTCGTTGCACGCCACGCGCTCATCTGGCTCGCCTTGGTGCTCGTGGTACTGCTGCACATCTTCTTATACCGTACGAAATCCGGTGTGCACACGCGCGCAGTAGGCGAAGCACCGCACGCCGCCATGGCGGCCGGCATCGACGTCGTGCGAATCCGGTATGCCGCCACGATTGCAGGCGGCGTGCTCGCCGCGCTTGGCGGAGCGTACCTATCGATCGGCGAGCTTGATCTGTACTCTGATGGCATGGTCGCTGGGCGAGGCTTCATCGCCTTGGCGGCGGTGATCTTTGGCCGTTGGACGCCTTTTGGCGTCGCGGCAGCGTGTCTTTTCTTCGGCCTATTCAGCAGTCTGCAAATAGCGCTGCAGCGTGCAGACGTTCCGGCACAGCTCTTGGAGATGCTCCCGTATGTGCTCACGATCGTCGCGTTGGCGGGTTTTGTCGGGCGCACGCGCGCACCGGCGGCAGATGGTGTGCCGTTTCGGCCGTAAGTAAAGGGTGGCACTGAAGTGCCAAGGTGGCACGTAAAGTGCCGCCTCTACGTTGGAAAAGCTCCATCAGAAGCCGACTGGGTGCCAGACCGTCTTGATCTCAACAAACGCGGCAATCGACTCGAGCCGCTGGTCCAAGCCGGCTGACCAGTAGCGTGCCGGAGGCTCCCCTGGTCTGCGCACTCGCTTCACGTTATCGCACGCGCGCAGGGCCGCGGCTTGCTCTTCCGAGCCCGACATCCACAGGTCGAGCGCATTGACGTCCAGGTGCGCGGCTAACGTGGGCACGACTTCGCTTCGATGTCCCGTGAGGATGCTGATGACACCCTGGGGCACATCGGAGACCGCGATCGCTTCCGCGAGCGCAACCGCACTGTGCGGATCACGTTCTGACGCCAGGGCGACCACGGTGTTACCGCTGCAGGCAGCCGTGGCTATGGCCGAAACCAACCCCAGCAACCCGGGCCTCGAGGGAGCGACGAGCGCCACAACACCCGTCGGCTCAGGGCTGCTGACATTGAAGTGCTTGACGCCGACTGGGTTTTTCGTCGACAGCACTTGTTCGATCTTGTCGCACCAGCCAGCGTACCACACAGCGCGGTCGATCGCCGCTTGGACTTCCGCTCGTGCGGCGGTTGCGCTTACGCCGCCCAGGCGCAATGCTTCGAGCAACTGGCCGTTGCGCGATTCGAGCATCTCCGCGAGCCGGTAAAGGATCTGACCGCGATTGTAGCCCGAGCGATCGCGCCAGCTCGTAAAAGCGGCGCGCGCACCCTTCACGGCGTCGCGAACGTCTTTGCGACTTGCTCGGGCCGCGTGGACCGTGACGCCCCTGGTGGGGACCGCAAACGTGCGTCCGGATTCCGATCGGCAAAATACGCCATCGATGAACAGCTTGTACGTCTTGCGGACACTGAGGCGCGGCGAGGTCAGCGCTGTAGGTACGGCGCGAGGCCATGCACGCCGCCCTCCCTGCCGAAACCACTTTCCTTGTAGCCGCCAAAGGGTGATGACGGATCGAACTTGTTAAAGGTGTTTGCCCACACCACGCCGGCCTGCAATTGTGCCGTGACTTTGAAGTTCTTGCTCCCCTTGTCCGACCACACGCCGGCCGACAAGCCGTACGGGGTATTGTTCGCCTTGTCGACTGCTTCATCTGGCGTGCGGAAGCTCATGACCGACAGTACCGGGCCGAAGATCTCCTCGCGCGCGATGCGATCCGAAAGCGCGACGTTCGTGAAGAACGTCGGCCGGAACCAGTACCCGCGGTCGGGCAAGTCGCACCGCGTCTCGTAGCGCGGCCGGCCCGCGTCATCGCCGCTGCGCACAAGCTCGCGGATCTTCTGCAACTGCGCTTTGGAGTTGATCGCGCCGATGTCGGTGTTCTTATCGAGTGGCGGCCCGATGCGCAACGTTTGCATCCGCTGGTCGAGCTTTTGCACGACCGTTTCAAGCACCGGTTCTTGGACGAGCAGCCGCGAGCCCGCGCAGCAGACATGACCTTGGTTGAAAAAGATGCCGTTGATGATGCCTTCGACGGCTTGATCGATCGGCGCGTCGTCGAAGATGATGTTTGCTGCCTTGCCGCCCAGCTCGAGCGTCACGGGGCGCCGCAGCCGGGCACATTCGCGTGCGATCGCTTTCCCGACCTCGGTCGAGCCGGTAAACGCGATCTTGTCGACGCCTGGATGCGTGACCAGTGACTGGCCCGTGTCGGGGCCGCCGGTGATGATGTTGACGACGCCATCGGGCAGGTCTGCCTGTTGGATGATCTCTGCCAAGATGAGCGCGGTGATCGGCGTCGTTTCAGCAGGCTTCAGCACGACCGTGTTGCCGCACGCCAAGGCAGGTGCGATCTTCCAGGCTGCCATGAGGAGCGGAAAATTCCAGGGTATCACCTGTCCGGCAATGCCCAGTGGCGATGGCGTCTTACCGGGAAACGCCCAGGCAAGCTTGTCGGCCCAGCCTGCATAGTAAAAGAAATGCGCAGCCGCGAGCGGTATGTCGAAGTCGCGCGCTTCGCGAATCGGCTTGCCCGTGTCGAGCGATTCGAGCACAGCGAGCTCGCGAGAGCGCTCGGTGATCGAACGAGCGATACGGTACAGGTACTTCGCGCGCGTTGATCCGGGGCATCGACGCCAGTAGCGTTCGTAGGCAGTGCGTGCTGCTCGAACGGCCGCGTCCACATCGGCGGCACCGGCGTTAGCCACCTGCGTCAACGGTTCTTCGGTCGAGGGATCAATGGTCTGGAAATAACGGCCACTTTTGGGCTTCGTCCATCGTCCGCCCACGAATAACTCGTATCGCGCTGCAGGCAAGAAGAGCTCATGTGCCTCGGGTGCGCTTGCGTACGGCCACGCAGCGCCGGCGACAGCAGGAAGCCGGGAAGCGGGTTGCGCGGACGCCCTCGAGGCTGTCGCCAACGTGGTCCCACCCTTCTTGCGCCGGAGCGTCTTGCGATATCGGGCCATTACCGTCAGTCTTTGGGGAAGTACTCGAGCGCTTGGTATGCGCCCGTACGTTCTTTCGCAAGCTGCATCAGGGCATCGTCGATCAGTGAACTTGCACCAATGCGGAAAAACCGGGGATGCAGGCGCGCTTCGCCACGTGTCTCTTTGACGAGCACGAGGTACTGTAGCGCTTGCTTTGCGGTGCGAATCCCGCCAGCGACTTTCACGCCGACTACGCGACCTGTCATCTGCTCGAAGTCTCGGGCAGCGAGCAGCATCTCCAGTGCGACCGGTAAGGTTGCGGCAGGCGCGATCTTGCCGGTCGACGTTTTGATGAAATCTGCGCCGGCCTCCATGGCGATCCAACTGGCTCGGCGCACGGCGTCGTATGTGCCGAGCTCGCCGGTTTCCAGGATCACCTTCAACACTGCGTTGGAACACGTGGCGCGCACCGCTGCTATTTCCGCGGCTACCTCGTGATAGCGACCCGCGAGAAACGCGCCACGATCGATCACCATATCGATCTCATCGGCTCCCGCCTCGAGGGCAGCATGCACTTCTTCTAGCTTGGCGCGCAACGGGCTCTGACCGCTTGGGAACGCGGTTGCCACCGATGCGACTTGGACCGGCGAACCTTGCAGCGCCGCCTTTGCCGAAGTAACAAGATTCGGATAAACGCACACCGCCGCGACCGGTGGCACTAATGGATCGGCCGGGTCAGGCTCTTGGGCTTTGCGACAGAGCTGGTTCACCCGCTCGGGAGTATCTTTGCCTTCGAGCGTCGTGAGATCCATGCACCCGATGGCCAGCCGCAGCCCGGCGACCTTTGCGTCGCGCTTGATGCTGCGAGTGGCAAGCACCGCCGCACGTTCCTCTAAACCGACGGCATCCACCGGCACGAACGCCATGTGAAGGCGATTCGCTGCATGGGTGGCCTTGTCCGGGCGTTATGGGGGCGAGTGGCTATGCGGGCGGCTTAGGTATGCCAGTACATGAGGGCCGTACGCAGAATGGCTTCGAGCCCTGTCTCTTTGCGATTCGGGATGAGGTTGCCGTATTTCTCGGTCGCGGCGTACTGCGAAACGCGATAGAGCGCGGCGGCCAACACCGGTGGGATGAGCGTCAACACCCACTGGGCAAACGCACCCGTGGGCGAGGGCAGCGGCGCGGACGCTTCGAGCTCGGGGAACTGGGTTGTCGCAGTGCCGATCACCATGGCTGCGTCTTTGACCGCTTGGAGTAGTTCGCGCGGGCTCGTCTCGGCGGCGATGCGCAGTTGCATGATCAGGCGGTCTTTATCTGCAGCTGGGGTCATGGCGCTGTGTGGCGGAGCGTCTGGCTGATCTGCGAGTGCGATGCTCTTCACCGGCAGGCGCTGGTAGTCCAGAAACGACGGCGTGATGATGCGCCCGAAGTGGCGGTCGGCCTTGGGCGGCCGGTTACACCACGACGTGCGGAAAAAGATCATGAAGCAGGTGGCAAGCATCTGCTGGCATGCGGTGTACGAGGCCGCGCCTAAAAGCGGGTAGTCACGCAGGACGGCACGCGACATCGCGTCAGCGAGCCGCCGTTCGGCCAAGGGGCCGATGCGGTCGGGTTTGCGCTCCAGACGCCGCAGCATGCCTTCGCCGACGACGAAGAACTTCGACAGCCCAGCCTCGAGATAGTCGGCGACGAGGATCGCCGGCACATCGTCGAGCCCGGCCACGACGAGATAGAAGGCAAGTTTCTCGATGCTTGAACCAGGTGCAAGACGCCGTTCGACATCGAGCACGCGCCGGATACGCTCTTCGACCGCACGCGGGATCTGACAGTCGTTGGACGGCAATGGCGGCACGCCATCGAGCAGACCACCGGTGACCCATGTCTCCCATTTGCCGAGATCAAAAGAGTATCCGAGCAACGCAAGACGCTCGAAGAGTTGGAGCAGCGGGGTGAATCCGCCGAGCTCCGGCTCAGCGGCAGGGACGAGACCACGCGTGGTGAGCGGCCGGTCGGCCGGCCCGTTAGTCTTGATTGTAAGCAGTGTAGGTCATCGTCCCTGTGGCGAGCGTGGTCTGCGCCTGTTTCGCATCATACTGCAACGCTGAACCTGCAAGACCGCTCAGATCCACATTATTGCCTGCGTCGAACGCGCCTTGGAGCAGACCGTTCCCCGTGACGCACACTGAGCCGCTCGAGGCATAGACGGTACCGACGGATTCCGTACCGCCCGCGGGCGCCAATGAGATGGCGTCGGTTGCGCTGACGCCGCACGGGTTGATCGACCCGGGATCGTTGGCGAGGACGAGCATCAACGTGTTATTGCCGAGCGGTACTACATAGCCACCGGTGCCCGTCGATGAGACGACGCCGTTCACCACGAGGATGCCTTGGCTGCCATCAGTGTTCACAAGGGACCCCGTTCCGCTGATGCAGAGATTGCCATTGATGTAGACGTCGTTACCCGACCCCAAGGTGACGGCTGCGCTGTTGATATTCACGTCCCCGTTGACGTACAGGTTGCCTGTGTACGTCGCTGTCGTGGCCGAGAACGCGGCGCCCGTCATCGAGGCACCCGTCTGGGCGATTGCTTTAGCGGTTTGCGCTGCCTCGGCGATCTGCGTCGCATTCGGAAAACCAGTCGCTGAGTACCCGGAGTTCTCAACAGTATTCCAGCCGGGCAGTGAGTCCGTTCCCACCGCAAAGGTTGAGCCTTGCACTGGACTTGGGCTGCCGCCGCCGACCGTGATGTTGTTGTTCGCATGGATGTCGGCGTCGTTGGTGTGCAGCGGGTCCTGCTGGATCGGCATCGACGTCATATCATTGACGTTTTGGGCTGCATTGACGGCGCCCGGCGGCATCGGGAGCGGCGGCGCCGGCTGCGCTATCGCCTCGACGTAAGCCTTGCGGTTGCCATTGGACGTTGCTTCGCCATATATGTAGCCGGAGTGCGGGGGCACGAACAGCGGTTGACCGTTGGCATAGTCCGTTGACATCACGCCACTGCCCGAGAGCAGGTTGTTATACGCTAGGCACGAGCGATACGATGCACCATTCAGAGAGCCCATGACGCAGCCCGCGGGCTCGGAGGGATTTTCGGCCAGTTGGTTCAGCGCGAGGTTGGCAGCAGCCTCAGCGGAGTTGAGCACGCCATACTTGACGCCGACCGCCTGCGCCTGGTTGTTCGCGTTGAAGGCGCCCGTGATGATCAGGATCGCGATGAGCAGCAGCAGGGCGACGAGCACGAAGACGAACGCCATGGCGAAGCCGCGCTGGCGGGTGCGTCCCTGGGGACAGTAGCGACGGTCAGTTTCTCGCATAGGTGTTGCTCTGGAAAGTTGTGTGGGTTTGATCAGCTCCGCCGGTTGTTCCGGCGACTAGCTGGAACTGAATCGTGCTTGTGGAGGACGTATCGCCGAGGCTCATCTGAGAGATGTAGTTGGTCAGTACTGGTGGGGGAGAAAGTGCGAGTGCCGCCGTGACGAGCGGCTGAACAATGGCATTCGTGACACTAACTGGTGAGCCGCCAGAAGTTGGTGAGTAAATGGCCGTTGGTCCCGGGTAGCCGGGTGCGGGCTCCCAGGCACGCATCAGGTCGAACGAAGTACCGGCACTATTGGGCACGAGCCAGTAGATGTAAAACCCCTGCCAGTTCGGATTGCCGTTCGAATCGATCTGGAAAGCGCCGCTGCCGTTCTCGGCCGTCGCGACGACAAGTGCCTGGACACTTGTCATACCTGCGCCCGGTGTTAAGCACGAAACAACCGGCGCCGTCGTGCAAGACATAACGCCCTTGGCGTCTCCTTCGCTGAAGTCGCGACGGATTTTGTAGAGCGCGATAGCAGCGGTGTTGACGTCATCGACCTGGCCTTGCATCTGCCCGGGCGCTTTGATCAGCAGTGGCACGATGACCACCATGGCCGACACCAGCATGCCGATGATCACCGTCACGGTGAGCACTTCGGCGATCGAGCTGCCGCGCTGCGTGCGTCTCATGATATCTGTTGCGTCGCGTAGCTCTCGACGCTGTACGTGCGGGTGAAGCCGTCTTCCAACCACTGCACGTTCACGACACAGTGCTGCAGCCGAGGATAGGGTGCGACGTTTGCGCAGGAGCCGGTGACCGTAAAGTTGCCTGGGGAAGCGTTGTGGTGACCGGTGCCTAGCACCTCATCGCCGCCGTCAATCGCAGGGCTTGTGGGACCGGGCATCGGATGGCTTTGCTCGACAGCCGAACGCATCGCGTCCATGTATTGCTGGCCGACGCTGACCGCTTGGAGATAGATGTTGGAGTGCCGCACCTGGTGGAGCGAATACGGGAACAACCCGAAGAACGTGGACAGCCCTACGCCAAAAATGACGATCGAGACGAGCGCTTCGAGGAGGGTAAATCCGCGACCATTCCCGCGGCTGGCTCTTGTCATCCCTTGACTCAACTCCGCGAATGGCCCCCCAGTGATGTAGATTCCCAAATATGTGTGATTGTGACTACGCGCCTGCCGCGTATGACAAGAAGTGACGGCGTCGAATGGGCGTTCGGGACGCATCTCAGCCGGAGCGCGCATCGATGCGCGATGATTCTATATGAGCTGAGAGGTCTCGATAGCCCGGGTCCGCACTTGCTATCTTCTCCAGCCAGGACGCGGCGACATCCATGGCGCCACGCTCTTGCGCGAGCTGCGAGAGATTGTACATCGTTTCGCTATAGTGCGAGCGGGGCTGGCCTGGCACGGTCAGCGCCTCCACCAGCTTGCCCTCGGCCTCGGCGAGCCGGCCGCCGGCGGCCAGATGCAAGGCCTCGATATTGCGTGCAAGCACCTTGCCGTGCTTGGTCTTATGGAGCGCTTGGGCTAGGCGCAGCACGTCGACGTAGCGCTTCATGCGCAAGAGCGCGAGGGCGACGAGGTAGGTCAGCATCGGATCGACGTTGCGCCCCTCCAACGCCTTGTTGAAGAACGTGACCGCGCCTTTATGGTCGCCCGACTCTGCAAGCGCGCTGCCGATGATCATGCGATAGGGCGCAGGATGCGGCCCGCCCATAGCGCGTGACCATAGCGAGCGCACAACTTTATCCACGTCCTGGTCGGCAAGCAGATCACCGACGATGCCGCCTTCCTCTGCACTTACTGTGCTCAGTGCGACCAAAAGGGTGAGCAGTTCTTTCGTGTATGCGAGCTTTGCGGGCGCATGGCTGTGGGCGAACATCTTGGCATCGCGATGCGCCTCATAGGCGGCATCCGCGTCTCGCACGGGCGGAGGCGGTTCAGCCGGCGGCTGGCTCGAGAGCGCTAGCTGCGAGAGGTGCTCGATCTGTTGCGAGAGCGTGGCCGTTTGCCGTGCGTGTTCGGAGAGCAGCTCTTCCGTTTCACGCTGTGTCGCACTGACCTCAGCGCGGCGCGCTTCGAGTGCTGCGCTCGCCGTGCGCAATCCATCCGCCTTCGCGACGACATTTTTGCGATCGCGATCGGCCTTGTCGATGCCATCAGCGATGACGCAGATGTTCGCCGCGACGCCGTCGACGGCCGTGTTGAGCTCGGCTGCCTTCGATTCGATGTCGGTGATCTGCGCGGTCACCGTCTCCACAGAGGCAAGGACGTCGGCCAAGCGCTTACGGAGTGTGCCGGTGTCGGTCGTCAGACCACCAAGCGCCGCCTTCACGGCAGCGACGTCGCTTTGGACCTCACGGACATGTTCGCGCGCGGTCTCGGCCTCGGCGGCCACTGCGCCTGCAACGCGATTGTGATCGGCGAGCGCCGTCTCGACGTCGCGAGCGACCGCCGCGAGCTGGTCGATCGCGGCCCGTTGCTTGTCGGCCAGCGATTGGAGCGCAGAGTCTTCTTGGGCTTTGAGGCGTACGGCGTGTTCTAGCTCATCTCGCAGCGTGACGATCGAGGCCTCGAGCGAGGAGCTCTGCGAATGCAGCGAGGCCACGGCCGCGGCAGCCGCTTTGAGTTCTTCTTCTAACTGCTGCCGTTTGCGGTGCGTCTCCACCACAGAAGCAGCCACCCGCTCAAGAGCGGGTGTCAGTTCCGTTTGGTCCATCCTCACTATATAATCATATGGACGCCGGACCGGAAAAGTCCGGTCGGCGCTATTGAGGCTTAAGGCCCAACCTCTGGGCTGGCTTGGGCCACCTGAAGGCGTAAAATGGCCGGCGCGATCGCGAGCCCCTGGACGACGATAGTGAAGAGAACCACCGAAAAGACCATTCCCACAAGCTCATCGCGGTTCGCGACGGAGGCAGGCAAGCTCAAGACCAGGGCGAGCGAGAGTGCGCCGCGCAAACCGCCGAGGGTGAACACGTGCTGCCACGACAGGGGCAACCGCTCGCCGAATAGTGCGCTGACCGCGCTCAGCCCGTAGACGGCGACGATGCGGCCAATACCCACCGCAGCCAATCCCCAGAGCGCGGGAATCAGGCTTGTTTTGAGCCTAATGAAGTCAATTGCCAGCCCCACGAGCAAGAACAGCATCGAGTTGGCGACGAAATTGATAAAGTCCCAGAGCTGGTTGACGGAAGTACGCGTCTGGCTGAACGACCCAACACGCGTCCCCAGACGCGACAAGAACATGCCGGCGACGATGACGGCCACAAGCCCGGACGCGCCGACGCGATCGGCGACAAAATAGGAACCGTAGGCCACGATGAGCGTTCCTAATGCTTCCGTGACATAGTCCTCGGTTAGACGCAGCACGAGGAGTGCGGCCGCGCCGAAAACGACGCCCACGATTGCGCCGCCACCGAGCAACTTCACGAAATCGAGGGCGGCAGCTCCTGCGGTTGCGTGTGTGGCGGCGATCGAGAGTAGCAGCGTCACCTTGA
>JAFANK010000221.1 GCA_019232725.1 Vulcanimicrobiota bacterium
TATTTGGCGGAGCACGAATTTCGGTGTCACCTGGGTGAACAGCTCTGACGGCACGCTGCCCAGTGCAAGCGGCAGCATTGGCGCCGTCGCAGTCGCGCCGTCAAACCCGCTGATCATCTATGCCGGAACGGGCGAGAGCGATATCCGTGGCGACATCATCACGGGCGACGGCGTGTATAAGTCAACGGATGGCGGCAAGAGCTGGCGCCCGGCGGGCCTGCGTGACACGCACACGACGAGCGCGCTCCTCGTCGATCCGAAAAACCCAAATATCGTGTATGCGTCATCGATGGGCCACGTCTTTGCTCCGAACGCCGAACGTGGCGTGTACAAATCGGTGGACGGTGGCCGGACATGGCGCAAAGTCCTGTTCGTCAACGCGGACACGGGCGCGATTGACCTGGTCATGGATCCAAACCATGCGAGCGTTCTCTATGCCGCGACGTGGCAGGCGTATCGCCGGCCATGGATTCTTTCGAGCGGCGGTCCGGGCAGCGGGCTGTACAAGAGCACCGATGGCGGCGAGCACTGGACAAATCTTTCGCGCAACGCAGGCTTTCCCGCCGCTCCGCTCGGCAAGATCGGCGTTGCAATCGCCGCGAGCAACCCCTCAATCGTGTACGCAATCGTGCAGGCCAAGGAGGGCGGCGTGTTTCGCTCGGCAGACGGCGGCGCGACGTGGCAACGCGTCAACAGCGAGATGAAGCTCCGGCAGCGCGCCTTCTACTACATGGCCATCTTCGTGGACCCTAAGAACCCCGACCTCGTCTACGTGCCGGAAGTCGACGCGCTGTGGGTGTCACATGATGGCGGTAAAACGTTTGCCAAGTTGCACACGCCACATGGCGACAACCACGCATTGTGGATCGACCCGACTAACACACGTGTGCTGCTCGAAGGCAACGATGGAGGTGCCACGGTCTCGACGGATGGTGGCGCGACGTGGAGCGACGAGCATAACCAGCCGACGGGCCAGTTCTATCATGTCAGCCTTGATGGTCAGTTTCCGTACCACATCTACGGAGCGCAACAAGATGAAGACTCGTTCGACGGACCGAGCGCGTCCAGCAAAGGCTACATCAGCGTGGGCGATTGGCGCTCTGTCGCCTACGGCGAGAGCACGTTTATCGCACCGCAGCCTGACGACCCGAACATCACCTATGGCAGCGGCTACTATAGCATCCTCCTGCGCTACGACTCGCGCACAGGACAATATCAAAGCATCAGCCCTTGGCCACATTTTCAGGCTGGCGCTGCGTCAGCGGAGCTGAAGTATCGATTCGGCTGGACGCACCCCATCTTGTTCTCAGCGACGAATCCGAAACAACTGCTGGTGGGAGCGCAATACGTGCTGAGCAGCGAGGACTATGGGCAGACGTGGGCTACGATCAGCCCCGATCTGACTCGTAACGATCCTGCAAGCGAGGGGCCCACGGGTGGGCCCGTCGATCTGGACCAGACGAGCGCTGAGGTCTTTCCAGGCGTATCCGCAATAGCGACATCGCCGGTCGATGGCAAAGTGATGTGGGCAGGCTCTGATGATGGCTTTGTGTGGGTCACGACGGACGCGGCCAAGACGTGGCAGAAAGTCACACCACCCACCTTACCGCAGTGGGCGCAGATCAGCTGCATCGAGGCATCGCATGACGCAGCCGGAACGGCGTATGTCAGTGCGTCGCGCTACATGTGGGATGATTTCCATCCGTATATCTTCACGACGACCGATTACGGACGTCACTGGACATCCCTGACGGGCGGCCTACCCGACGATCAATACGTGTTCGCGGTCCGCCAAGATCCCAACCAGGCTGCGCTGCTGTTCGCAGGCACGAAGAACACGGTCTACGTCAGCTTCGATGGAGGTCTGCACTGGCAGCCGCTGTCGCTGAACCTCCCACGGGCGCAGATTCGAGACATCGCGATCAACACGCGTCAAGGTGAGGTGGTCGTCGCGACGCATGGCCGTGCCTTTTGGGTGTTGGGCGATCTCGCGTTCCTCGAGCAACTTGCGACGACGTCTGGTCAGAGTGCCGCGGCGCGCGTGTTTTCGCCGCAAACCGCGTTTCTGACGCACGCGTACGGGGCAACGGAATTCAGCGCGCGCGTACCGTCAGCAGGCAAAAACCCGCAGTTTGGCGCCACCGTGTACTTTGATATCCCATCATCGTACGATGGCAAGACGCCGGCGATCTTACGATTTCTCGACGCGCAAGGACGCATGGTGCGCAGCTTCAGCCTGCATCTGAAGAAGGGCACGGAACCAACCGAAGCGGAGCGCGACCAGATGACGCCGGCGCAACTCAAGCAAGCGGCACAAGAAAAGCTCACCGCGATCCAGCCCGGCATCAATCGCTTTCAATGGAATCTTCGGTATCCTGACGCAACCGAGGTCAACGGTTTTTGGACGCCCATCGCTGCCGGCGGATTGCCCGACGACGTCGATGGTCCCGTGGTCACCCCCGGACGCTACACGGTTGTGCTTGGTTATGGCGACGCGAGCAGTACGTCATCGTTCGACGTGCGGCTCGATCCGAGTCTCACGGCTACGCCAGATGACCTTGCCGCACGGCTGGCCCTGCAGCTGCAGATCCACACAACGCTGGACACGCTCGACCAGACGATCAACGCAGCACTCGACGCGCGAACCAAACTCAACGTTGCGATGGAGACTGGCCGCCTGACGACACCGAAGGCGCGCACGTCGCTCACAACGCTTGATGATGAGATTGGCGAATTAGTGCAGCTCAACATCCACTCGAGTGAGGGGCAGCTCTTACATGAAGCAAAACTGCGCAGTCACTTAGCATACCTGTCAGCTGATATCGATCTGGCATTTGTGCGGCCGACGACAGCCCAGTACGCTGTGTTCGACGAGCTCGATAAGCAAGCGAAATCCGGAGAGCAACAATTGGAAGCTGACACACGCGCAGCCCTCCATCTCATCGAGACTGGAACCAATGGCAGTTGATTTCCGAGACGGCAAGACGTTTCCGCGTCGTGGCCGGCAGCCGCTGGGCGATTTTCTTTGGCTCGCGCGCATGTTTGACAAAGCACGCGCAAAAGCAGGACACACGCAAGATGGCTACATCTATCCGTGCCCTATGGATCGCGCGATGCTACGACGCTGGGGTATACGGCCAAGCGAGTTCACAGCGGCCGCCGAAGAGTACCAAAACGATAGTCAGATCTTGAGTTGGCTCGCTGAGCGTGTCGACGCAGATCGCAGGGAAGCTGCCAATGCGTGGCTCTTAGGGCAACGCTACCGGCTTGACCGACAGGACGCCGATGAAGGCGTCGCGGGTGCAGTGGCGCCCTTTCCCTGGCGCGATATCATGTTTGGCATTGCAATCGTCGCCGTCTCTTGGATCATCGCTTGGCTGATGCTCCGACCGCACCACCTATAGACAGCGCCAGCGGGACTTCCAGGGGACAGAAAACCGTCTTGCGCAATAAGAGCAATCGCCGGCTTTCCGGTCGAATACTCGTAGCTCCTCATCGTCTCCGAAGGCATTGCCTGATGCAATACGCGCGTTCACCTCGGTGTTTGTACATCGTCGTTCTGGTCATAGTCGGATTGCTCGGCACGCTGTCGGCTCGCAGCTTTGCCGCAACGACCGATGCACAAAAGGCGCTTGACGATAATCCGAAAGATGCCACTGCGCGCGTTGACCTGATACAATCGGACATCAACGGTGGGAACTATACGGCCGCGGAACGGCTAGCCGATGACGGCGTCAAGCTGCTGCCGTCGGCTGCGGCGCTGTGGTCCGCCCGGGGCGCCGCGTATTTCAACGATGGCGTGGCAAAACGGAGCTCGGGAAGTCCGAGCGTCGACGAGTTGAAGATAGCGGCAGAATCCTACGATCAGGCGCTCAAGCTCGATGCGCACACGGTCCCCGTGGCGGAAGCATCTGCCGCCTTCGCCCAATATGGATTGGTGCTCTCGCAGCAGCAACAGTTTGCGCAGTGCCTGGTATACGCCGACAAGGCGACGACGATCAACTCCCAAGCATGGCAGTACGCGATGCTCAAAGGGGATTGCGAATCAGGTTTGGGCCACTATCAGGCTGCCCTCGCCGATTATCAGACCGCGCAACGCGCCGATGATAAGAGCAATGCCATGGTCAGCGCGCGATTATTGGCCGCCATGGGAAATGCCCAGCTCAAAACCGGCGACGTGCCCGGCGGGCTGCAATCGTTGAATAAGGCTGCGGCCACTGACCCGAAGTCGCCGTTTGCTTACCAGACGCTCTATGCGTATTACACATCGACGAGCGCGCCCGATATGCCGAAAGCGTTAGATGCGCTCCAACACCTCGCGGACCTGGAACCTGGCGATGCCAGCGTTCAGATCACGATTGGAAACCTGTACCTGCGCGAAAGCAAGCTCGATCTGGCAAACGCGGCATTTTCCAAGGCGATGCAGATTGATCCGAAAAATGCAGACGCACAATTCGGCTTTGCCGAACTCGCAGCGGCCCAGTACGACATGAAGTCCGCGGACGCCGCGCTCGGCAAAGCGATTCAGATGAACCCTGGCGATGCGTCGTTTTACCAGGCGAGCATGGCGCAGCTGTTGCTGTCCATTCCTGCGTCGTCCCAACTGCGGTCGAGTCACCCCACCACGACACCGGGGGCCACGGCGAGCTATACCGCAACATCCGAGCAGGCGGTGCAGGCGCAGAAATATGCGGATGCGGCGACACGGGCCGATCCGAGCGATGGCACCGCCTGGTACTGGTTGGGCGTGAGCTATGCGCAAGAAGGACGCAAAGATATGGCCGGAGCTTCCTTGCGCAAAGCCCAGCAGATATTCGGCTCGAAGAGCTGCGTGGACATACATTTTGCGAACCGGGCGGCCGGCACGTCATGTCTCGACTATCAAAAGATGATGCTCGCCCAGGCCAATGCTGCCTATACGCAGCTGAACGATACAAATGCGACGCTCATGGGAACCAACGGCATTGGCGGCGGCACCGGCAAGAGCATTGATACCAACGGCGACATGCCGCACTAGTGTGATCGCGCGGATCTGGCACGGCACGACCTCCGCAACGAAAGCTGATGAATATCTACGCCGTATGCGCACGATAGCGATACCCGATTACCGGTCGACGCCAGGGAACACGGCGGCGTATGCGCTCCGCCGCATCGAGGGCGACACGGCGCACTTCTTGATGATCACGATTTGGGAATCAGAAGCAGACGTTCGCCGGTTTGCGGGCGATGATATCCGCCGAGCAAAGTACTACGACTTCGACAAAGATTTTTTGCTCGAACTGGAACCGTTCGCGACTCACTACGAGGTATACGACCGCTGACCTGGCGTTAGGTCACCTGTTTTGGCACCGCGGGTCGTGGGGTTCGGCATCGAGCGCATATAGACGGACGTAGCCGTCTTCACCCATCAGGCACACGTCAGGGAGCCGCGCAACCGCTATCTCGAGGGGCGACGGTTGCAAGAAGCCAGGCTGCTTGGGCGATCCCGTCAACCCGGCCGCAACGAGCACCCCGATGCGATGCGTGCGCAGCGTACGAAGCCAAGCATCCGGCGACAAGAGAAAATCCTCATAGACGCGGCGCGTGAAATCCGGGCCGACGAGCGGGAACGGGCGTAAGCCGATCACGGCCGCCGAGCGCTCTCCGGCAATACGCCTGTCCGATCCGACAGTGCTGGGGGGTAACAGGTTCGTCCATTGGATGTATTCGCTCTTCCACTGCTGACGAATGGCTTCAGCGCCACGAACGCTCGTCATGGCCCACACAATGATCGCCGCGGCGACCGAAATCCGACGAAGACGCTGTGACTCCACAAGCGCTGCGATCATCATGCAGACGGCGACAACTCCCAAGGACAGAGCAAAGGGAAATGAACCGAGCCCCAAGCCCGCGGCCGCTTTGCCACTGCGCACGATGGCACTTGCCGCGGCTGAGACTGCGAGTAGCCCAGCGAGGGGGAATGCGCGAACATCGTCGAGCGCAATGGGTAGGCTGGTCACGAGGATGAGGAGCAGCAATGAGGCGTAGCGGACAGACCAGCCTTCTCGGATCTGGTCGAGCGTGCCGGGAACCGATTCCGCGGCGTTTGGCATCAGGATCCAGGCGATATACGTTGCAAGCGCAAGCCACGGAAGTGCTCGAGCGAATCGGATCTGCCGGTGGCGGATCGCGATGTACGGCAACGCGATAACTCCACCGATCGCGCTCTGTCCCCCGTAGTGGCGGATCGCGTCAAGCGACATACCCCACGCATGACTGAAGTTTCTCGCGATCGTTGAGGCCCACCCCATCGAGGCCATCGGCCACACGACGTGGCCTGCCAGCACTTCGGTTCGCGCATACCATGGTGCAGCGATGGCCACAGCCAACGCGACGTCCGCAAACGAGAACGGCCAGCCTTCGAATGCGATCATGACAATGCCGACAGCGGGTATGAGCCAGAGCGCTGTTACTTTCGTGGCCACTACCAGGCCGGCTGCCAACGCGGCGAGGCGCGGCGCAGAACGCCACAAGGCACACGTGCACGCGAGCAAGGAGCAGACGAGCAGATCGTTCAGCGATGTGAACATCTGCTCAACGGCCATCGGCATCGCGCCGACGATGATGGCCGCAGCCGTGGCGCCATCCTGACTTGCCCCGGCCCGGCGCGCCCACGCGTATGCCGCCAAAAGCATGACGCTGAGAGTCACAAGCCCGATGATCGCACGTCCGTTAAGCGTACCCGCCGTCGCACACGCCAGGGCGTCTGCAATTTCAGAGGCGCTTGGAAACATCACGGCTCTCGTGAACCACATGCTCCGGTCTTGCAGCAACGCGGCGGTGACGGGCAAGTGGTACATGAGACTGTCGCCGTCGAGATGCGGCAACGCGATCGCCGTGCCGCATCGGAATGCGCCGACCACGAGCAAACCGACGGCTGCCACTTTGGTGGGTAGCGAGAGCGACCGCCATATCGCTTTGATGCGCTCTGCGAGTGCGCCGGCCGTGCCCCGACCTTGCACGAAAGCCAAGACGACCGAGCTTCCCAATGCGAGCGGCCAGACGAACACGGCGGCAAATGCGAGTGCTGTAGCCGGCACGACGAGGGTGAGCACGATGCGAACAGCAGCGCCGGCGGCACCCTCTCCGCGTCGCACCGCCGCACTTGCACACAAGACCCACACCACAGCGACACCGGCAGCGAGTATCGCCACACGAACAAAGGAGACAACGAAAGCCAAGCTCACCACGTGCAACATGTAATCGGTGAGCGCAGGGTTGGCCGAGAAAACGGCGGCTCCTGGGATGCCGTCAGTTTTCGGTTTCGGGCGTCAGCGAAAGTTCATAGTTCAATGGCTGTCTGTCCCATTGACTCGTGCCGATCTCTTCGAGCGTGCCGTCAATGGTGGCGCGGCGGATCGTGCCTTCAAATCCGATCCCATAGTACGCCGGGCCGGGAAGCCCGGATGACGTGATGACCAACGATAGATGATGGCCGTACATCTTTCCGACGAACGGGCCGGACACCGCGTCTACTTTGAGAGTGCCGGCGATGTTGCCGGATAGATCAGCGTTCGTGATATCCAGTCGCGCAAACCGGCCGGCCGTTTGCTCGAGTCCAGCCGGCATCACGGCAGGCGTCCCTGACCACTTACCGATCACAAATGGGCTCGGACCGATGTAGGGAGACATTGAAAGGCAAATCACCAATGCCGTCCCTCCGAGGAATCCAAGCTCGAGCCAACCGAAGCGCCACCGATCCATAGCGTTATGACGATTCGTATGCCCGCCGAGCATACACGTAGGACAGCAGCGCAAATCCGACCAGCGAATAATAGAAACCGTCGCCAAATGTTCGACCGAACATCGAACTGCGCAGAAAATCTCCAAGCACCATGCCAAGGACGGCCGCCGCGAGTCCAAATCCGGCAAGACTCACCGCGCGAGTGCGAAGCGTGATGAGGGGAGCGATGCCAAGCGCGATGGCTGCGAGAATGACGAACGATCCCATGAGCCCAGCATGCGCGAGCGATGGACTCGGCATGTTGATGCGTGCCAAGTCGATCGGACCGATGAACGCTTGGATGTCGACGCGATAAAATGGAAGCAGCGTCCCGAGCAAGCCAAAAAACCCGCCGACAAGAGCCATGATTTTCTCAGGTCCAAGGGTTTTTGCGATTCGTTGCGCGTGCTGGCTAGCCTGACGCACCGCATCGTCTGCCGCAGGTGTGAGAATTTTCGGACCTGCCTCAGCTTTGGCACGATGCACCGCGGTACCGCAGTGCTCGCAAAACGCTGCTTCCAGCGACAGGATCGCGCCACAGGATGGACAGGTCGTCGCGCTCGTCATTTACTCTTCTGAACTCCCTTCATATATATCGGCGTAGAATCTTCGCTGGCTTACGGGTAAGAAACCGTATGCCGCGCGTCAAACATCGGCCATAGCGTAGCCTAAAGAGGGCAGGGTGATCCCATGTCAACACAGAGCTCATCTCACAGAGCTGCTCTTCGGACGTTTTTCGTCGTCGCGCTGTCGCTGCTCGTGCTCGTCGGCGGCGGGCTGGATTTCAGACGCATCTGGATCCCGATCGGCCTGTTCGGCTATCAGTCAAACGGCGACCAAACCGTATTTTTTGTCGCCGATGGCTCACCGGCCGCTAAGTCCGGCATGCAGATCAGCGACAAAATCGACCTGCAATCAACGCCCGTTCAGTTCAGATACTTCGCAGCGCAAGGTGCCACACTGCAAGCCGGGCAGAAGGTGACATTTTCGTTCATACATGGGGGCACGAGACGTACTGTCACGCTCAGCTCGGTACCCCAGGTCACAGAGCACTACTACGCCGCTTATCGTGTCGCTGTGCTGTGCGTGGCTACGCTCTTCATATTCCTCGGCGCGGCGCTCGTGCTGCTGCGGCCGAGTCTCATGACGTGGGGATTTTTTCTGTACTGCCTGGGCAATGCTCCCTTCACGTTTTTCGCTGTCACGTTGTGGTACCCATACCCTTGGCCATATGTTGAGTACAACGTGCAATCGTTGGTCATCGACGCGGGTGTCGTCGGCCTGCTGGTTTTTGCGTTATGCTTTCTGAACGAGCCCCTCCGCGACTGGCGACGATCGGCGCTGCGTGCGATGCCCGTACTCTTAGCACTGCTCGCGATGCTTTCAACCGCATGGGGCTATTGCTGGGGGTGGATCGGCGGCCCGCCGGGCGAGTTACTCAGTCGTATCTACATAGTCGTACAAGCGGCCTGGTCGCTGGCGGTCATGTATTTGTTCGTGGATACGTATGTTCGGGCACGGGGTGCAGACCGCCAGCGCATACGTTGGGTGGTCGTCGGGTTCGGACTCAATTTGCTCGCTCTCTTCATCAATCAGTTCACGACGCAATATGTCCCCAATTCTCCGATCTGGCTTTTCCACATATTGCAGCTCTCCACCGTGATCGTGCCGCTGACCGTGGCGTACGCAGTCGTCCGCCATAGGGTTATCGATGTCAGTTTCGTGGTGAGCCGCACCCTCGTGTACGCGGTGCTCACGACGATGCTGGTGGGGGTGTTTTCACTCATCGACTGGTTCTTCACCGACTACCTCAGGCTTGCGCGGTTAGGGACTTTTGCAGAGGTCGGTGCTGTGGTCGCATTCGGGCTGTGGTTCAACGGCCTGCACAAGCGCGTCGATTCGTTCATCGACGCGACGTTTTTTCGGCAGCGGCATAAGGCCGAAGTGCAACTGGCGCGCACGGCGGCTGCCTTGCCGCTCGCGACGACGCCGAAGATCGTCGCCCATGCACTGGTCGCCGAGCCGGTTCGAACGTTGTCATTGGCCTCGGCCGCCCTTTTCCAACGCGACGCAAACGCGGTGTTCATCCGGCAAGAGTCTGAAGGCTGGGAACCACGCGAGCTTGGGAGATTGGATGACAGCGATGGCTACTTCTTGACACTCTTGCAGGCTGAGAACGGGCCGCTTTCGCTGTACGACCACCCATGGCGTACTGAGGGTGCTCCGTCGGGGCCAGCGCGTCCGGTGCTCGCGCTGCCGGTATTCGTCCGGCGCGAAGTAGCCGCGATCGTTTTCTATGGATCGCACGTTCATGGCGAGCCGCTCGACCCCGATGAGATCAAAGCGATCGCCGGTCTCGCTATGGGAGCGTCCGTCGCCTACGATCATCTCGAAGCTGAGGCTATGAAACGGGAAGTTGAAACTGTACGGCGCGAAAATGAGTCGTTGCGAAGCGTCATAGCAGAGGCGCAAATCCAGCCTGCATGAAGACAAGCGTATACGGGCGCATGGTGTTTGGGGCGGCGGCTGTGCTCTTCGGCGTCATCGCGCTTTTGTGGCACGACGCCGACACGTGGCAAGGCCTGACCAAGATCTGGAGCCTACCATACGGCACAAGGATCGGCGAGGGTCTCATGATCGCGCAAATAGCCGGTGGCATCGGGATAGTCTATCCGCGCACCGTCCGTTTAGCATCAATCGTACTCACCGTCGTCTATGCACTGTTTTCGCTGGCGTGCATTCCTGGCATCGTCGCCGCACCCACTAACTTTGGGGAATACGACGGCTTCTTCGAACAATTTTCTTTGCTCTGCGGCGCTATTGCCATATACGCGGCGTACACCCCGCGATCGTCCGGTCTTGCACGGCTGGCACGCGTTGGCTTTGGGCTCTGCGCGGGTTCATTCACGCTGGCGCAATTGATCTATCTTCGTGAGACTGCGAGCTTAGTACCCACATGGATACCGCCAAACCAAATGTTTTGGGCCGTGCTCACGACGATCGCATTCGCACTTGCAGCGGCCGCAATCCTCATCAACCGGTACGCGCAGCTCGCGCTGCGCTTGCTGACGTTGATGCTGGGACTCTTTGGCGTCCTGGTTTGGATACCGATCCTCATCGCCCACCCAGCGGAGCATTTTAGTTGGTCGGAATTCGCATTGACCTTCCTGATCACCGGGGCCGCGTGGAACCTCAGTAATCTAAGGTCTTCTTAAGCACCGAAATCGAGAAGCTCGGTGCTGAAGGCATGGCGTGGTCTGAGGATCAGGCTGTCGACGAAGCCCTCAAGATTTAGGGGACTCTAGGGCCCGCTTGGTACCCCCCGCGGTGATGACGGCGTTGCCGGCATCTACCCGCTCAGCACGCGATA
>JAFANK010000299.1 GCA_019232725.1 Vulcanimicrobiota bacterium
ATGTCGCCCGCCATCTCGATCGACCAGAAATCCACGAGCCGCAACCCGCGATCAACGGTCGGCACGGTCACAGAGATCTACGACTACCTGCGCTTGCTGTACGCGCGCATCGGCCAGCCGCACTGCCCGTCATGCGGGCGCCCGATCACCCCGCAGACTGCCGAGCAGATTGTGGACCAGATGCTCGACCGGCCCGAGGGGACGCGCGTCCAGATACTGGCTCCCATGGTCCGCGGTCGCAAGGGCGAGTACCAAAAGCTCTTCGAGCAGGCGCAAAAAGACGGCTACGCGCGCGTTCGCGTGGACGGCGCGATCCGTGAGCTGCGCGACAAGATCGCGATCGACAAAAAGCGCAAGCACACGGTCGAGATCGTCATCGATCGCATCGTCCTCAAGCCGGATATCCGCAAGCGGCTGACCGACTCGGTCGAGACGGCGCTCAAGCTGACGCAGGGCCTCGTCGGAGCGCTCGTCCAGGCGCCGGGCGGCAGAGAAGAAGAGATCACCTTCTCCGAAAAATTTGCCTGCGTCGAGTGCGGACTATCATTTGACGAGCTCGCGCCGCGCATGTTCTCCTTCAACTCGCCCTACGGTGCGTGTCCCGATTGCACGGGGCTTGGTGCGCGCATCGAGTTCGATCCACGCCTCGTGATCCCGGACCGCAACAAGTCGTTTCGCGAAGGCGCGGTCGTGCCATGGAGCAAGAACTTGTCGCCGGGGATGAACCCGTTTTACGTGCAGCAGGTCGAGACGATCATCCGCGAGGCAGGTTACAAGCTCGACACGCCGGTGAAGAAACTGCCCCAGGAGCTCTTGGACATCATCCTCTACGGTGAGGACGAAAAGCGCGATTTCCGTTTTCGCACGAAGTCGGGCAACTATTGGGAATACGAATCGCAATACAAAGGCATCATCCCCAACCTGCAGCGGCGCTTTGAAGAGACCTCATCAGAGTGGGTCAAAGAGGAGCTCGAAAAGCTTCAGACGTCCGTGACCTGTCCGACCTGCAAGGGAGCGCGGCTGCGCCCTGAGTCGCTTGCGGTCACTATCGGCGGCCTGTCGATCGCGCAGCTGACCGCACTACCCGTGGACCGCGCGTTGCAGTTCGTCGAGCAATTCGAGCCGACCGAACGCGAAGAACAGATCGCACGGCAGATCCTCAAAGAATTGCGCGCGCGGCTTGGCTTTTTGGTCAACGTCGGTCTCGAGTACCTCACCTTAGACCGCAGCGCCACGACGCTATCGGGCGGCGAGGCGCAGCGCATACGTCTCGCGACGCAGATCGGGTCGTCGCTGGTCGGCGTCCTCTACGTGCTCGACGAGCCGTCGATCGGCTTGCACCAGCGCGACAACGCCCGGTTGCTCGCAACGCTTAAGACTCTGCGCGATCTCGGCAACACGCTCATCGTGGTGGAGCATGATGAGGAGACGATGCGGGAGGCCGACTATATCGTGGACATCGGCCCCGGCGCAGGCAAAGAAGGTGGGCGGATCGTCGCGGCCGGCACCATTCGCGACATCGAAGCGGAGCCCGCGTCGGCCACCGGGCGCTTTCTCAAAGGCGACAGCGTCATTCCGATACCGCCGCGGCGGCGCACGCCGAAAGGGATCCTACGCATCTCGTCTGCGCGCGCCAACAACCTCAAGGGCATCGACGTCGATTTTCCGCTCGGCGTGTTCTGCGCAGTCACGGGCGTCTCGGGCTCGGGCAAGTCGACGCTTGTCGATATGGTGCTGTACCGTGCACTCGCACATCATCTGCACGGTCAGCCGCAAGAAGATACGTATGGGCGCGTTCGTGGTCTCGAGCAACTCGACAAGGCGATCGTGATCGATCAGTCGCCGATCGGCCGCACGCCGCGTAGCAACCCAGCGACCTACACGGGTGCATTCGATCCGATACGCGAGCTCTTCTCGCTCACGCCAGATGCGCGCGTACGAGGATATGGCCCGGGGCGGTTCTCGTTCAACGTGAAGGGCGGTCGCTGCGAGTCGTGCGCCGGCGATGGGATCATCAAGATCGAGATGCATTTCTTGCCGGACGTCTACGTGCCGTGTGAAGCATGTAAAGGCAAGCGCTACAATCAGCAGACGCTCGAGGTTCGCTATAAAGGCAAGACCATCGCAGATGTGCTCGAGATGCGCGTCGATGAGGCGGCCCAGTTCTTCGCCACGAGCCCACGGATCGCGAACAAGCTCCAAACCATCTGCGACGTCGGCCTGGGCTATATCCAGATGGGCCAGCCTGCGACGACGCTCTCCGGAGGCGAGGCCCAGCGCGTCAAGCTCGCGACCGAACTGTCGCGACGCAGCACCGGCCGGACGTTTTATATCCTCGACGAGCCGACGACTGGATTGCATTTCGCCGACATCGCGCAGCTGCTTGTCGTCTTGCAGCGCCTGGTGGAGTCAGGCAACACTGTCCTCGTCATCGAGCACAACCTCGACGTGATCAAGACCGCGGACCACATCATCGATCTCGGACCGGAGGGCGGTGACAAGGGAGGCACGGTCGTCGCGAGCGGCACGCCCGAAGAAGTGGCGCGCGACGAGCGGTCGCACACCGGCCGCTATTTGCGCCGCGTGCTGACCGACCCGAGAGCGCACATCGCCATAACAACCGAGCACGAGGCCGTGGCTGCGTACGAGCGAGCCAACCGGGAACTGCTCAAAAACCTTGAAACGGCGGCCTTGAACGGCGCAGCGGAGGTGCTGGACGACGCCCGCCTCCTGAAGTCCGGGACTGCTCCGGCCGATGACTAGGGTACCGGGACAGCCGTACGACGATTGTCCAGCTACCGTGAGGAACGATGCCCGACGCGATTGACACCAGCGGGCTGCCTGCTGCGCTACCGCTTCCTATAGATATCACCGTCCGCAACGCGGAGCAAGGCGTCAACCAGACAGGCAAGGCGGCACGCCTTGATACCAACGGCGTGCTCGCGTCGTTTCCTTTTGAAGTGAAAGAGAACACCATTCTCTTCACCACGCTCGACATGCGCAGCATCAAGGCCACCGCGCGCGGGCTCATCAAGGTGCGCTCGCTGCGCAGCATGGGCGAGGGCGGCGGTTACGAAGTGCTAGCCGATTTCCTCGAGCTGAGCGACGACGCACGGCAAAAGATCGAACGCCTTTTAGGGCGCCACACAGAAGATGTGCCTGCGCCAGTCGCGCCGCCAACCGCACCGACGTTCCAACCGCAATCCACGTTCCGCGCTGCCGGTGCAGCGACGTTCCTGCCGCCGGTGGATTATCAGGCTGTCAATCAGCAGACGGAGCGCCGTCAGTATTTCGAACCAGCACCGTTGCGCGGTGTGAGCAAGGCCACCACGGCCACGAAGTTTTGGGGTTCGCTCGGCGTCAGCGCATACGTGCTCGTGGCGCTCGCCATCATCGCCATTTTCCCGAAGGGGCGGGCGCTCGAGATGTACCTCTGGAGCCACGTCTGGTGGGCTGTCAGCCGCACGTGGTACTGGGCCAACCACATCGGCGACGTGAAGCTCTGGGGACAGAGCCCCGACAACTAGCTCGGTTGAGGACGGAAATGTAAGGTCGGCATTCCAGTGCCGACCTTTTTAGTGGGCTTTTCGGGTTCATTGGCGAACCGTAGCCTATGGAGCATGGTGACGACGGGCGGCCAGTCGAGCGTCGCAAGCATGCGCGCATCCAAAAGACTCTCCCCGTCCACATCCGCAGTCAGAACAGTGACGAACGCCACGCCGCAGAGATCGTCAACATCGGCGGCGGCGGCGTCTTGCTGCGCACGGATGCGACGGTTGATACGAACGATCAACTGACGATCGAACTGGACCTGGTAGGCGAAAGCAAGCCTATCTCTGTGTTCGGTACGGTCGTGCGCAACGATGCGCGGGGGGTTGGTGTGTCCTTTGTACGCATCAGCGAAATCACGTCGGACCTCATCGCGTACTTGATCCGCAAGTGGGAACGCGAAGGGGCTCACCCCGCGTAATCCGTTCAGGTGCCTTGCCGGGCGCCGTCGAACCCCGTGTAAGTGGCAACTGTTTCAAGCAAGGAAGCCGCTCGCGCCGCCGAGTTGCGCGAACTGCTTGACCGCTATAATCACGAGTACTTCGTCCTCGATGCGCCTACGGTCAGCGACGCTGAATGGGATGCGTTGTTCCGCGAGCTCGTCAACCTGGAGAGCAAGCACCCCGAGCTACGCACGCCGGACTCGCCCACCCAACGCGTGGGTGCTGCACCCTCAGCGGCGTTTGGCGAATACCGTCACCCCGTACCGATGTTGTCGCTTGGCAATGCGTTTGGGCAACAAGAGTTGCGGCAGTGGAACGAGCGGGTCACGAGGCTCCTGGGCGCTGCGCCCACAGCGTATGTCGCTGAGCTGAAGATCGACGGCCTGGCGATCGCGCTCCGTTACGAGAACGGCGCATTCGTGGCCGGCGGTACGCGTGGCGACGGCAGCGTCGGTGAGAACATCACGCCGAACTTACGCACCATCCGTTCGATCCCGCTACGTCTCTCGGGCAAACCGCCGGACGTCCTCGAAGTGCGGGGCGAAGTGTACATGCGCCGCAGTGACTTCGACCGGATGAATGAGCGACGCATCGCTGCCGGCGAAACCGCCTTTGCCAATCCGCGTAACGCTTCGGCCGGGGCGGTTCGCCAGCTCGATCCACGCATCACCGCCTCTCGGCCGCTCCGATTTTTCGCCTATGGCTTCGGCGAGGCGATACCACCGCTTGATGCCACGTCGCAGTGGGAGCTGCTCGAGCAGTTCCACACGTTCGGGTTGCCCGTGAACCGTGAGGCAAAGCGTTTTGAGGATTTTGAAGCGCTCGTCACTTTTTGCGAATCGTGGGATGCAAAACGCGGCACGATCGACTATGGTATCGACGGCGTCGTCGTGAAAATCGACTCCTTGGATCAGCAGCGCCGGCTAGGATTCGTCGGGCGCGATCCTCGATGGGCGATCGCCTTTAAGTATCAACCCGAAGAAGCCCAGACGCGTTTGCTCTCTATCGAGGTCAATGTCGGCCGTACGGGAAGCGTCAATCCTTACGCAGTGCTCGAGCCCGTGCAAGTCGGGGGCGTGACCGTTTCCACAGCGACATTGCACAATCAGGATTACGTCCGGGCCAAAGACATCCGCACCGGTGACCAGGTGATCGTGCGCCGTGCCGGCGAGGTCATTCCTGAGATCGTGCGCCCGGTGATCGAGGCGAGGAAGGGCAAACAGCTCCCCGAGTACGAGCTGCCCAAAAAATGTCCGGCGTGCGGTGCCGACGTCTTCCGGCCGGAGGGCGAAGCGATGGCCTACTGCACAAACGGCTCGTGTCCGGCGCAATTCAAAGAGCGTCTCGTCCATTTCGCGGCGGTCATGGACATCGAGGGTCTTGGCTACAAATTCTGCGAGGCGCTGGTCGCGAGCGGTTTGGTGCACGACGTCGCTGACTTGTACTTCCTCACCGAGTCGCAGCTTGTGTCGCTACCACGGACCGGCGAGAAGTCGGCCGCTAACCTCTTGCGCAACATCGACGCCAGCAAGCACAGACCGCTTTGGCGTGCGTTGTACGCGCTGGGCATCCGCTTCGTCGGCAGCCAGAACGCACAGCTGCTGGCCACGGCATTTCCCAGTATCGATGAGCTGGCGTCGGCTTCGGTCGAAACCTTACAAGCGACCGAGCAGATCGGGCCGCGCATCGCGCAGAGCATCGTCGAGTACTTCGACCAAAAGCCCAACCAGCGGGTGATTGAAAAACTGCGCCGCGCCGGCGTGACGCTTCAGGGCACGGCAGCCACGCGACCGGCGGCCGATGGGCCGTTACGCGGAAAGACCTTCGTGCTCACCGGCACCCTACCGCAACTCTCACGTGAAGAAGCGACCGCACTCATCGCGGGCGCCGGCGGTAAAGTGTCGGGCTCGGTCAGCAAGAAGACCGACTATGTCGTCGCGGGCGATGCAGCCGGTAGCAAACTCACCAAAGCCGAACAGCTCGGCGTCAAGATCATCGACGAAGGCGAGCTGAAAAAACTGGTCGCAAAATAAGGCGGCACTATTGTACGCTGGTTACCGTGATGGGAACGGCCAGGGTATTTCCGTTCTCATCGATGACGTGCGCCGTGCACGAACCGGGCGCTAAGGGCTTGACACGGAATGTCGCCGTGGAGTCGCCGGATATCGCGAGCGCTACCGCCGCCACTTTCGCGCAATCATCGATCTCCTTGAACGCGGTCACATGATCGTTGCTCTGCACGAAAAACAGCTCGAAATCGCTTGCCATATCGACGCTGACACGCGCAGGCGATGCTTGCAAGTTCGTGTGCGCGGGAGCGCCGGCTTGCGCCGCGGCTGCGGGCGCCTGCCCGGGCCTCCAGACGCTGCCGTCGGAGAACTGCACTGAGGCGACATGACAGGTGACGTTCGGAGCGATGAACGCCGGCAGGACGAATGCCTGACCCTGGCCGTTACGGAACTGATGCTTGATCGAGATGCCGGGCGAGAACGTCCCGACGTCACGGATGACGAAGTGGTCGCCGGCCGAATCCACCGCAAAATTGACGAGCGTGGCTGCAGCGCCGCCGTTGTTCACAAACTCGATCTGGATCCCCGAGCTCATCGAAGCGGGGACCGGGACGCCCAGGATATTCGTCGTGGCGTTCTTATCGTTGATGATCGGTCCGCAACTATTGATGGTGACGGGAGGCGACGAGCCGGCCGGTGGCACCACCGGTGCAGCAGTCGTCTGCGTGTTACCGGCAGCCGGCAGCCACGCGAACATCGCCGCGATAGCGATGGGAACAAGCAGTTGTGGCGCACTCAGTCTCACGAGAAGCCCCTTTGACAAAAGACGACATGACGTAGACGAACGCGACGTAACCCGGTCACACGAGCCGCGTCAAATAGCCTTCATGCTGTTCTTCGCGGTCGTCCAGCCAGTGCAGCGCTTCTTGGAGACTGCGCGCGATCTCGCTGGCGACCACGCTGTGTTTGTGCTGGTTGTCCAAGTAATCCGCCGCCGTCCCATGCCAGTAGGCGCCGATGGCAGCCGACTGCCGAGGGCTGCATCCGGCGGCCATCATCGCACCGATGATGCCGGAGAGCACATCGCCCGATCCCGCCGTCGCCAGCACTTCATTGCCGGTGACGTTGACGTACGAGGCTTCCTTAGTGGCGACGATCGAACGTGGTCCTTTCAAGAGCAACGTGATGTCGAGCGAAGAGGCGAACTCGTCGGCAGCTTTTATGCGGTTTGCAATGGCGGCTTCGGCCTTCTCGCCGAGCAGCCGTGCGAATTCGCCGTTGTGCGGCGTCAACACCGCTTTCTTACCGCTCACGACTTCTGTGTGACCGCTTAGTGCGAAGAGCGCATCGGCATCGATGACGAGCGGACGGCTTGTCTGAGCGATGAAGCCGCGGATGACCTCCTGCGTTCGTTCCGCGCGCCCGAGGCCCGGACCGATGACGACCGAACCAGCGTGACGCGTCACGTCCACTAGATGCTCGACGATCGCAGCGGCGTCATCGGTGGCGGGCCAGGGTGCGATGACTTGTTCGACGATGTGGCTACCGATCGGCACGGCTGCATCGGGCGGACATGCGATCGTGACGTACCCTGCGCCGGCATGCTGGGCGCCCAGACCAGCGAGCAGCGGCGCACCGACATACTGCATGCTACCGCCGATGATCACCACGTCGCCTGCGCTGCGCTTGTCGGCTTGCCGGCTGCGATGCGGCAGCCAGAAGAAGAATTGTTGTTTGGTCATCACATGATAGCGGCCGCCGACATCTGCGAGGATCGCAGGCGGGATGCCGATCTGCGCTACCCACAGTTCGCCGACGTACGACGCCGCAGGAAAGAGCAGCATGCCGACTTTGGGAGCAGCCATGGTGACCGTGGCGTTCGCGGTCACGGCTGGGCCGGGCACAGCTCCCGAGCTTGCGTCCACGCCAGTCGGGATATCGACGGCGATGACCTCGCGGCTCGCGATATTGATCTCATTCACCCATGTGCGATACGGTTCGGTCAGCGGCCCCGAGGAGCCGGTGCCGAGCAGCCCGTCGACGATCAGGCTCGCAGCGCGCAGCCCTGAACGGAAGAACTCGGGCGACTGGTCGCGCAAGATGCTCACTGAGGCGCCCAGACCCTGCATGATCTCGAGTTGGAGCCGGCACAATTCATTGCAATCCGACGCTTTGGCGGCCATGTAGATGTCTGGCTCGTAGCCGAGTTGCATCAAATACCGGGCTGCGACCAGCGCATCCGCGCCGTTATTGCCGGAACCTGCGACGATGGCGACGCGGATCGGGTCGCCGTGCAGGTCGGAGAGGAAATCCTTGGCGAGATCCGCGACCGCTCTGCCGGCCGCTTCCATCAGCACGATGGGGGGAATGCCGACGTCCTCGATCGCGCGCAAGTCTGCCGTTCGCATCTCCGCTGCGGTCAACGCGTTCATCGTGCGGCTACATCCTCGTCGTCATATGGCAGGCTGATGACGCCTCCCGCAGGGTCGTCGGCTTCCAGGATCACGGTCGCGACTGCAGCCTGCTTGGAGTGCGAAATCGTCAAATGCATACGACGTACGCCCCGCGCCATGATCAGTTGCGCCGCGCGTCCGGTCAGTTCGACATATGGTTTGCCGGTGGGCTCGTGACGTACGCCCACTTCACGCCACGGAATGGCATGACCAAAGGCCTTGCGCGTTGCTTCTTTGGCCGCAAACGCACCGGCAAGCCGCTCGTGCATGGTCTTGCGATGCCGCCGAGCGTGTGCCATCTCCTCAATGGTGAACACTTTGACGGCGAATCGCTCAAGCTGCGCCGCGTCGAAACGAAAGCGATCGACTTCCGCGATGTCGGTGCCGAGACCGATGATCATCGCACTGCATGTCCTCGATTGTGCGCGCGCATGAAAGCGGAGGACTTGCCTACGGCAGGTTGAAGGGAGACGTATCGCACCGCGTCTGCATCTGGGAGGAGCAACCACGCTGTCGCCTTGGAGAAAATAACCCTCGTCCCCATGAACGGCGTCGAACCCGAGCTGTGCGAGCGCCTCGCCCCGTGCCTTGAGGAGCGATTTTTTCATAAGTTCGCAATCGAAAAGCCGCTCACCCTCTCCCCGACGCAAGCGAACTCCATTCGCCGCCAGTTCTTTTTGAACACGGTGTTCAATCGGATGCTGGCCGCGTATCCGGCGCGTGAAGGTCTGCTGCTCGGCGTGATCGGCAGCGATCTGTATAAGACGTCGCATAACTTCATCTTCGGCGATGCAAGCGAAACCGATCGCGTTGCGGTCGTCTCGACGTTTCGCCTCAAACCCGAGTTCTACAACGAAGCGCCCGACGATGCGGCGGTCTTCAACCGCACGCTCAAGGAGTGCGTGCATGCGTTGGGGCACTCGTTTGGGCTCAAGCACTGCTATAATACGCGCTGCGCGATGTACTATAGCCATTCGATCTATGATACGGATGCGAAGCTGACGTACTTCTGCGATACTTGCGACAAGCGCGTCCGCGCCAACCGCTGATCAACTTCCCCGCGCCCAGGCAAGCGCGATCTGCGTCTTTGCGTCCGGCAGCTCGCCCCGTTGCACGAGTGCCCATGCCTCGTCCACGTCGAATGACCGCGTCTCGATCTGTTCGCCTGCATCAGGCCTTGGCGTCCCAGCCATGAGATCTTCGGCGACAAAAAGATGCAGCAGTTCGCTGCAAAACCCAGGCGCGGTGTAAAAGGACCACAGTTCGCGCAATGCCCCTGCGCGGTAACCGGTCTCCTCGAGCAGCTCGCGTTGCGCGCACTGCGCTGGATCTTCGCCTGCCTCCAGTTTTCCAGCAGGTACTTCCCACATCGCGCGGCCGATGGCGGGCCGGTACTGATGGACGAGGACGATCTGCCGCGGCTGCGGCATGGCGATGATGGCGACGCCGCCGCGATGCTCGATGATTTCAACATCGCCGCGATACCCGTTCGGATACTCGACCGCATCGACGCGGAGATTGACGACCCGGCCCTCATAGATGCGGCGGGTGCCATGCACTATGACCACGAAAAATGTTCCTCCCCGGCCCAAGAGTAGAGGATTTCAATGAGAGACGTCGTCATCGTCGCCGCGGCGCGTACGCCTATCGGCAAGTACGCCGGTGCCCTGCGGCACGTGCGGCCTGACGACCTTTCGGCGGTCGTGCTCCGCGCGCTCGCCGAGCGAGCCAAAGTCGATCCGGCCGACGTCGAAGATGTGCTGTGGGGTTGCAGCAACCAAGCCGGTGAAGACAATCGCAATGTTGCGCGCATGGCGCTGCTCGCAGCCGATTTTCCCGAGCACGTCGCCGGCGCGACGCTCAACCGGCTCTGCGGTTCGGGCCTGCAGGCCATCAATTCAGCAGCGCACGCCATCGCGGCTGACTGCGGCGATGTGTTCATCGCAGGCGGCGTCGAAAGCATGACACGCGCGCCATACGTCATGCCCAAGCCAGAAGCAGAATTCGCCCGCGGTCCACAACTGTTCGACACCACTTTGGGCGCGCGCATGTACAATCCGAAGTTGACCGCTCGGGGATATCCGCCGCTCTCGATGGGTGAGACGGCCGAAAACGTCGCCGAGCGCTACAAAATCTCGCGCACGGAGCAGGACGAATTCGCATACGCGAGCCAGCACAAGACCGGTGACGCCCAGCGCGCCGGCGCGTTCGACCGCGAACTGGTTGGTGTGAGCGTCCCCGCGAACGGCAAGACGAGCGCGGCGGTTGTCATCGCGCGCGACGAGCATCCGCGCCCGGATGTCACCATGGAACAGCTTGCCAAACTCAAGCCAGCCTTCCGAGAGGGCGGCACGGTGACTGCCGGCAATGCAAGCGGTATCAACGACGGCGCCGCCGGCATCGTGTTGATGTCAGCGGAGGAGGCCAAGCGGCGCGGCCTGCAGCCGCTTGCGCGCATCGTGACGTCGGCGGTTGCGGGCGTCGACCCAAACGTCATGGGGTTAGGGCCGATTCCGGCCAGCCAGAAGGCGCTCGCACGTGCCGAGTTGCGTATCGATGACATCGATCTCATCGAGCTCAACGAGGCGTTTGCTTCGCAGTCGCTCGCATGCATCCGCGAGCTCGAGATCCCGATGGAGCGCGTCAACGTGCATGGTGGCGCCATCGCGCTCGGCCATCCGCTTGGCTGCAGCGGCGCTCGCATCATGGTGACGTTGCTGCACGCGATGGATGCGCGCGGCGCCAAGCGCGGCATGGCGACCATGTGCATCGGTGTGGGCCAAGGCATCACCACAATCGTCGAACGCTGAAGCAAAGGATCATACATGGCCACAACAGCGACCATGCCGACGCACGACTTGCTCATCAACGGCGAGTTCGTCAAGCCGGCTGCCGGTGAATATGTCGATGTCCATAATCCAGCGACCGGTGAGGTCATCGCATCGGTTGCCGCCGCGGGCATCCACGACGCAGATGTCGCCGTTCGTGCCGCTCGCGAGGCGCTGCAGGGCAAATGGGCGACGATGACGCCGGCTCGGCGAGCGCGCGTGATCAATAAGATGGCGACGCTCATCGCTGAGCGTCTCGATGTGCTCGCGGAGCTTGAGACGCGCAACAGCGGCAAGACCATCTCTGGTTCCAAGGCCGAGATCGGCCAGGTGGTCGAGGACTTCGAGTTCTACGCCGGCGCCGTGACAAAGATCATGGGCAGCACCATCCCCGCGCCACCGAACTTCTTCAACTATACGCTCAAAGAACCGGTCGGCGTTTGTGCGCAGATCATCCCGTGGAACTATCCGCTGTTGATGGCCGCGTGGAAGGTCGCGCCCGCACTAGCGGCGGGATGTACCGTCATCCTCAAACCCGCGTCGCCGACGCCGCTCACCGCGCTTGAGCTTGGCAAGATCGCGCTGGAAGCGGGCTGTCCGCCAGGTGTCGTCAACGTGCTCACGGGGCCGGGCGCCGTGATCGGCGCGCATCTTGCAGGACACGCCGGCGTCGACAAGATCGCGTTCACGGGTGAGACGGCGACCGGTCGCACGATCATGGAGATCGCGGCGTCGACCATCAAACGCGTCACCCTTGAACTCGGCGGCAAATCGCCGAACATCGTCTTCGACGATGCCGACCTCGAGGCAGCTGCGGCAGGCGCCGTGCACGCGATCTTCTACAACGCCGGGCAGTCGTGCGATGCACGCTCCCGTGTTTTGGTCCACGAACCGGCGCGCGACGCCTTCATGGAGCGCTTCGTTGCGAAGACGAACTCGCTCAAGGTCGGTGATCCCATGAAGCCAGAGCAGCATGTCGGCGCCATCATCTCCCAGCGACAACTCGAGAAGATCGAAGGTTACATCGGCATCGGTCAGCAGGAGGGCGCCGCACTCGTGTGCGGAGGCCGGCGTCTCGACGGTGCACACGCTCGCGGCAACTTCCTGACGCCAGCGGTATTGGATAAGGTCGACAACTCCATGCGGGTCGCACAGGAAGAGATCTTCGGGCCGGTCGCGGTGGTCACGACGTTCAAGGATGAACGTGATGCCATCGCGATCGCGAACGATTCGATCTACGGTTTGGCGGCGTCGGTCTGGACGCGCGATGCGTCGCGTGCGCAACGAGTTGCGCATGCGCTGCGTTCCGGTGGCGTCGGCATCAACACCCCAATCTCCATTTTCCCGGGTGTGCCGTTCGGCGGCTACAAACAGTCGGGATTCGGACGGGAGCTGAGCCTGCAAACGCTCGACCTCTACACAGAGACCAAGGGCGTTGTCATGTATACCGGCACGAAGTCCATCAACCTGTTCGGCGGCTAAGCAGCCCGAGATTAACTACCGCTCAAGACGTCGGCTACGACGCTCGGCTGGAGAGGGCGCGACTTGCGGCTCGCCCAACACACGCCGGACGAGATCACGAGGTTGATACACACGTGCTGACACGCAGCGAGTTCATGGTATTGCTCGGCGCCTTGGGAGCCGCCGGAGCGCCGGCGGTTGCGCGCGCTGCACAACCGCCTTGGTACCCAATGCCCGCGCCATTGCCGCTGGGCAAAGGACGCGCGCTCGTGGTCAGCGGCGCTGGGGCGCGCGGCTCCTACGAAGCAGGCGCGATCAAATGGCTCTTCCGCAACGTGAGCGCCGGGCAACCGTTCGACCTCATCTGTGGCACGTCGGCCGGTGCCATCAACGCAGCCTTCGCTGCGCAAGGCACGGTCGAATCGATACAACGCAACGAACAATTGTGGAAGGGCATGCCGTCAGCAGGCATCCTCACGCTGCAACCGCAGATCCAAGACGTGGTCGATGGCGCGAAACAACTGCAGGAGTCAGCGAAGCACGGCTACCCTGCGAAGTTGCGTTACATCGGGCGCGCCAAGAACGAATTTCAAAAAGCCGGACCGCCCGCTGATCTCATCAAGCTCATGGGTGTGATGGACGATGCCGGCATCGAAACGCTGGTGCACCGTTATCCGCTCGAGTTGTCATCGCTACAGAGCAGCCTCTTCGTGACGGCGACCAACGTCACGAACATGACCTCTGACTCGTTTTACCAGTTCGTCGGGCCGACCGCGGCGAGCAGTGAAGCACGATTCTTGGAGCGCACGACCACGAGACGTGAGATGTTGACCTCGGAAGGCACGCCCCCACTGACGGTGCAGCATAACTCCCACCACGCGCTCACGCAGGACAACTTCAGCGATGCCGTGGTCGCGTCTGCCGCAATGCCCGGCGTTTTTCAACCCGTTGCCATCAAACGGCGCGAAACAGGCGACACGAATATGTATGTGGACGGCGGTGTTGCGAACAACACGCCGGTCGAGCTTGCGATCGATGCAGGCGCCACGGACATCACCGTCATCTTAGCCACCGCGCTGGGCGAGTTGCCCGCCCAGCCGACGACCTTGCCCGGCATGCTCCAAGCCGTGAACGCCATCATGCAGCAGCGCATCCTCCAAAACGACGTGACGCTGGCGGTGGCCAAGAATCTGCTCGCGCGTCATCATGATTGGTCAGGATTGAATCCCGCAATGCAGGCGTTCTTGGAATCGCTGCGTGACGGCGAATGGACGCCGATCAAACTGCGCGTGATCCGTCCGCGGAAACCGCTCAAACTATCCGTGCTTGGATTCAACGACCAAGCGGGCATCGATGCAGCGTTTGACATCGGCTACCAAGACGCGCAGCATGAGTGGGTGTATTCCGCCGCGGGCTAACGTTGTGACGACTGGGCCTCGACGAGGTCGTTCACGATGCGGTCGCTCAGCCGCTCGATGATCTCTGTCTCGCTGCGCGCCCGCACCAGCGCGTCATCGAGCGTGCCGAGCCCGGCGCCGGGAACGCTGAGCACCATGACATAGAACTTGTCGGGCTGGGCGAAGAGCGGCTCGATATGCACGTCGCGCTGGCCGCCATCGTCGCTGCGGAAGATATAGCGTAGGCCTGCGAACGAACAAGTGCCGGCGATTGCGTCCCAACCTTCGTGTGCCGGAGCGTGCTGGAGCAGGACCTGGGATGGATTCAACCCCGCCATCGCTTGGATCGTACCGGCGCCATCGATGCGCACAAAATACGGCGCAGAGTACTGCACGATGGGCACGGCTTTTTGGAGCACGCCGCGCATCCGGTCGACGGCTTCGAACGGTGAGTTCGGATTGTTCTCCACCGTCTCGACCTTGGTTTGGTCGATGAGCAGCACGCGACCGCGTGCTGGGTCGGAGAAGATCACGCCGCCCGGTATTTGCTGCAGCGAAGGGTAGTCGCTATGCAGCTCGCGCAGCAGATCGGCTTGCGCGTTGGCGCTGAGCGGTGCCGCCGGCGCAGGACGGTACAAGCCGACAGAGATCTTCATGAACGAGAACGGTCCGAGGTTGATAGTGCGCTCCCCAGCATGCGGTGTTGTGCTCCCACCGAGTGAAAGGATGCATCCGCACGACAGACACCTATGCCAGCTTCGCGCGCTGCGACCCTGCTCAGCACGCGTCACGCAGCAGCAAAGGTAATACCAAATATGCGTAAGAACCGATAACTCGACTACCCAGATTTCTCGTTTCCCGGAGGCACCATGGACATCAAGCCGTTCACTGCGGAGCCGATTCGCGTGCTTGCCTATGACGGCACGCCGGTCGAGAACGTGGACAGACTCGGCATCGGCAAAGACGACTGGCTCAAGATGTATCGCTGGCTCGTCTTCGCACGCGCGGTGGACGACCGCGGTTACATCCTCGTCCGGCAAGGACGCGCCGGCTTTTATGCGCAGATAGCCGGCCAAGAAGCATCGCAAGTCGGTAGCGCGCTGCCATTGCATAAAGAAGATTGGATGTATCCCGATCACCGCTCGCAGGGCAGCATGTTGGTCAAGGGTCTGTCAGCTGCCGAATGGTTTGGCCACGTGCTCGGCAAGATGCTCGACCCAACCCAGGGCAGGCTCATGCCGCATGGACCAGGACGCAACGACCTCCACATCGTGCCACCGTCGTCGACCGTCGGCAACAAGATCACCGAAGCCGTGGGCACAGCCATGGCGCAGCGCATCAAAAAGCGCAAAGAGGTCACGATCACCTATCTCGGTGACGGCGCGACCAGTGAGGGCGACTTCCACGTCGGTATGAACTTCGCCGCGGTGTACCAGGCGCCGGTCATCATCTTCGTCCAGAACAACCAGTACGCGATCTCGATGCGTACCGAGCAGCAAACGCACACCAAGACGATCGCCGAAAAGGCCAAAGCTTATGGGATGGACGGCTACCTCGTCGACGGCAACGACATCCTCGCGGTCTATCTGGTCACCAAGCACTGCGCGGACAAAGCACGCGCGGGCGGTGGCCCGAGTCTCATCGAGGCATATACCTATCGCTACGGGCCGCATTCGTCTGCGGATGACGACACGCGATATCGTCCCAAGGGCGAGCTCGAGATGTGGCGCACCCAGCGCGATCCTGTCACGCGCATGCGCAAGTTCTTAGAGACCAAAGGTCTGTGGTCAGAAGATCAAGAGCAAAAACTGCAGGCCGACGTCAAGGCACAGGTCGCCAAGGCGATGGAAGAGGCGGAGAAGAGTCCCGCGCCCGAGCCGATCACCGTGCTGGATTACGCCTACGAGCAGCTGACACCGCATCTCGAATGGGAGCGACGTGAGCTCGCCGCCGAGCTTGGCGTCTAAGAGGGAAATGATGGCTACAGTTCAAGCGACGAAGCAGACGCAACTCACGATGGTGCAGGCGCTCCAGTCTGCGCTCGTCGAGGAGATGGAGCGCGACGAGGACGTCGTGATCCTGGGTGAGGACATCGGGCCGCGCGGCGGTGTTTTCCTCATCACCGAGGGCCTCATCGATAAATTCGGTGCAGACCGCGTCATCGACACACCGCTTGCCGAAGCGGGCATCATCGGCGCCGCCGTCGGTATGGCGATGTACGGCCTCAAGCCGATCGCCGAGATCCAGTTCATCGACTTCATCTTTCCGGGTTTTGACTTGCTCGTCTCAGAAGCGGCGAAGATCCGTTACCGTTCTGCCGGTCAGTTCGGCGTGCCCATGGTCATCCGGTCACCGTACGGCGGTGGCGTGCGTGGTGGCAGCTATCACTCGCAATCGCCCGAGTCGTACTTCGTCGCGACGCCAGGGCTCAAAGTGGTCGTGCCGAGCAACCCGTACGACGCCAAGGGACTGCTGATCGCATCGGTGCGCGACCCCGATCCCGTCGTCTTCATGGAGCCGAAGAAGATCTACCGCGCCATCAAGAGTGATGTGCCGGCCGGTACCTACGAAGTGCCGCTCGGCAAGGCGGCGCTGACGCGTGAAGGCAAACACGTCTCGATCATCACGTACGGCGCGATGGTGCATGTCGCGCTCGAGGCCGCGGACGCCATGGCAAAAGAGGGCGTTGAGGTCGAGGTGCTCGATCTGCGGACGCTGCAACCGTATGACACCGACGCGATCATGCACACCATCGCCAAGACCGGCCATGTCGTGCTGCTCCAAGAAGCGCCGCGCATCGGCGGTTACACGGGCGAGATCGCGGCGTTCATCGCCGAAAACGGGGTCGAATACCTGGAAGGGCCCATCGTTCGCGTGGCCGGCTGGGATACGGCGTTTCCTTACGCGCTGGAAAAGGCGTATATGCCGAACGCCCAGCGCGTGATCCGCGGGATCAAAAAGACCCTCAACTTCTGAGGAGAACCGATGGCAGTTGAACTGGAGATGCCCGAGCTGGCGGAATCCGTCATCGAAGGCGAGATCGTGAAATGGTTGGTCAAAGAAGGCGAGCACGTCAAGCAGGATCAGCCGCTCGTCGAAGTCATGACCGACAAAGTGACGGTGGAAGTGCCATCGCCGTACGAAGGCGTCCTGCTCAAGCAGATCGCTCCGGAAGGTGCAGTCGTCCCCATCGGCAAGCCGATCGCCATCTTCGGTAAGGAAGGCGAGTCGCTCGACACCGCGCATGCGACGCCGGTGACGACGGCGCCTACGGTGGTCGCGTCTGCGCCGGGATCGCCGGCACCGACGACACCAGAGAAACCGGTCGTTCCGCCGCAGAAGCTCGAGCCAAGCACCACTGCAACAGGCGCCGCCGCAACGCCGACACCTGCGCGTGCGCCGCAAGGAAATGGCCAGGCGCACAAAGTTGCATCACAAGGCGAGCAGGCCGTGCTCAGTCCCTTCGGGCGTCCGCTGGCGGCGCCGGCAGTGCGAAAGCTCGCGCGCGATCTCGGCGTCGATCTGTTCCACGTCCGCGGCTCTGGTGACGGCGGCCGTATCCGCCGCGAAGACGTCCAACG
>JAFANK010000352.1 GCA_019232725.1 Vulcanimicrobiota bacterium
CAGACGACGTCGCACAGCGAGCGGTCGCTCACATCGAGGCGCGGCAGCGCCTCCGCAGCGCGCAGGGCGGCTTCGCGCTTGTCGCTCGGGATGACGCGGTCGATGAGCGTGCCGCCGTGCGGCGGGTTGAGATGTTTGGCCGGCACGTGTGCTACGACGCGCGCGATGCGGCCGGTTCCCGCAAGAGCGAGCGTTCGGCGAGATGATCGAGCACGTGCTGCGCGCTCTCGTGCGCCGTTTCTGTGTTCGTGCGTACGTGGACGTCCGGCTGCTGCGGTGGCTCGTACGGGTCGGAGACGCCGGTGAACTCTTTGATCTCACCGCGGCGTGCCTTCTCGTACATCTCGACCTTGCCGTCGCGCGTGGCGCAGATCTCGATGGGGCAGTCCGCATAGACCTCGATGAAGTTGTTGTCGCCGATGAGCGAACGTACCTCAGCGCGCGTCGAACGGTAGGGCGAGATCGCCGAGCAGATCACCGCCACGCCGTTACGGGCAAGCAGATGCGCGACAAAACCGATGCGCCGGATGTTCGTGTCGCGGTCCTCGCGCGAGAACCCCAGCCCCTTGGAGAGATTGGTGCGCACGACGTCACCGTCGAGCGATTCGACGTTATGGCCGGCGGCGCGCAGCCGCTCTTCGAGGATGTGGGAGATCGTGGTCTTGCCAGCTCCCGACAGGCCGGTGAACCAGATGACAAAGCCCTGCTGTTGCATGCATCGCGCCTTCTCGGCGACGTCGGAGGCCGCCTGTGCACAGAGGGTCAGGGCATGCGCGTCGTCTGTCAGTTATCGCACTGATGGAGCGGATCTGACGGTGTCGGCGTTGGGGTCGGTACCGGAACGTTGTAGCGAAATTGGTCGAAAGTCCCAACGCCCGTCGCCCGGATATGATGCTTGTCGAAGTCCGCTTGTTGCGAAGTCACGACGTCGTAGCCGTTGACCATGGCGAAGCTCTGCGCGAGGCGGACGGTATCGGTGTTGTCGTGATACGTCCAGTTGAAGAGCGTGGGATTGCCGGATTTCTTGTCGACGGTCACGTCCATCTGCGCGACCTCGCCGCGGATCTTCGGCACCATGTGGAGCAGGTAGGCGTTCGGCTGCACTTCGAGCGTGATATTGTAGCAGTGCCGCCAGCGGCTGGCCATCCCTACCGCCCCCTCGACCTTTGTGATGCCTTGCATGTACGACGGCGTGTGCGGGAAATCGTAGACCGCGTATCCGGGGCTTGTGTAGTACAAGTGCCCGTCGAGCACGGGATGGAGAAATGGGAACGTCACCTGACGGACGTCGAGCACCGCATGCGCTTGATACGACCGCAGACCGGCGTTGCGGTTGAGCACGAGATCGACGACGCTGTTCACATCAAGAGGGGTAACCGTGGGCCGAGCGGTGGGAGCCGTCGAGCTCGAAGTGCTGGGCTGCGCCCAACCTGCCGCAGCGATGACGACGATAAGGCAGCATGCCACAAGCGGGGCGAGCAGGCGCCGCGGCGCCCGCAGCTGATCGCGATTCCACATTATACTTCACCTAGTCTGAACGGTCAGTCGTGTAACGCAAGGCAGGTTCGATTCGTCTCTTCGATCGACACGACGCTGCCCAGTCCCCGTGGACGGTCCGGTCGTGATGATGCAGCTCACCAAACGCCGGTTTGCGAGGAAAACCTTCCCGTACCTTTAAGAGACGGCGACCCGCAGCCAACGCGCACCGCTCGTAGCCGCCGATGACCTATGAACAGGGCTTGGCTACGCCACGTGCGCAGCCGCGCATTTCGCGAGATCTCTGACAGGTTTTGATCTCTTCTATGGCTGAGCGACGCCGGCGCGATACTCGCGGCACAAAAGCCGATCGATTTGCTGTATTGCGGCGTCGTCGCACCCACCAAAGCGCACAGTTCGAGGCACTGGAACGCCGCCAACGCACGCAAGCGTCGCGGCTGCATGCCGCACGTGAGCGCATCGCCACGCGCGCACCACTTGGCACACACACCATCGAAACCCGTCGAGCGCAGTACGTCGAGCTCGCCCCGCCGGCACCATCGCTCACACCACCCCGCGCTGCCCTCGCCTCGCTGGCCGCTGCTTTCATCCTACCGCTGGTCATTGCGCTGGCCACGGGCATCGTTGGGACGCATAACACGCTCACGGCCAAGCTTGAGGCCAGGCATCGAGCGTTACGCATGGCGAGCATGACGCGCACGCTTGAGAATAAGCCAAGCACTTTGGCCAGACCGGTCGCGGCGCGGCAGGCAGGCTCGCGTCCAGCGACCGCGATTGTGCAGACGATCCCGCCCGTCTCGCCGCAGCGTGCAATCGCTCCCCACGCGCGACCCGCGAACGCAGTGATAGCAGCCGCCACAAAATCTGCGAGTAATGCACGGCCGCACGCACCAGCATCGAACATGACGCGCAAGGCGGCTGCGCCGGTGATAGCGAGCAATGCTGCGCGGCCATCAGCAGCGTCGCAACCGGCGGTCACGGCGCAAGCACCAGCGCGACCGCATGCGGTCGCAGCGGCGCAGCGCGTTGCGTTAGCGCAAGCGCCTGGCCCCGTGCCGCGACCCAAAACTCCGTGGCGCCTGAGCGCAGACGGCACTTGGGCCGCGACCGTGCATGCCCCCAAAAACATGGCGGGCGCGCAGTTCGACACGTCAACCGGCCAGCTGATCGCACTCGAACGCTCGCCGGTGGACGGTGAAGCAGCGACGGTGACGATCGGCTGGTCGCGCCCCGTATCGGTGGACATGAGCGCGGATGGCCAGAGCCACTCGATCGATCTGCCGGCACCGGATGATTCGCTGGATGCGTTTGCTGCGACGGCGAGCGCAGTCGGGCCGCATTTGGTCAACGTCGGATGGACGCCGCTTGCCGCGGGCTCCGCAGTCGTGGATTACAAAGTCTACCGCACGTCTGCCGGCAGCGATCCGCAAATGGTCGCCAGTCTCGCGGCCGCCAAGCATTCCTGGTCTGATACGAACGTCAGCGCCGGCGTGAGTTACAGCTACGACGTCGTCGCCGACACGAGCAGTGGCGCAGTGGAAGCGAACACACAATCCATCGTGCCCCCCGACGAGTTGCCTGTCGTGCCCGCGTCGGCGATCGCCGGCAAAGGCATGTTCTTGTATTTCTCGTCGATCCCAGGAGACCCACGGTACTTCGGGCGCTATCATCCGGAAGCGGTCGTGGCCGAGGCGAAGCATGCCGGCATCCACGCGATCGAGCTGCGCATGGCTCGCGGTTCGTGTGCGATGGCGCAGACTGAAGGTGCGCGTGCGTGGCTCGACCGCCTGATCGACGCAGCCGCGCATGCAGACATCAATCTTGTCGCTTGGACCGTGCCGCGCAGAGTGACCACACAAGATCTTGCGGAGACGCTCGCTGCTGCAGCCTACCGTACGCCTGCCGGCAACGGCTTCGTCGGCGTCGCGCTCGATCTGGAATCGGGCGATCGTTACATGGGCGATGGACCGAAGGCGGTGGCGGCCATGGTGCGATACATCCGCATGGTGCGCGCCGCAGCGGGGCCGCACTACCTCATTGTCGCCACGGTCGCGTCACCGGAGATGGGCAACCATACGAACGCCGACTACCCGTATGCCAGGATCGCAGCGTATGCAGATGTGTTGCAACCGATGGAATATTGGCATTACTTTGACCAGTCGTCGCATCACGAATATGCACGCCGTGAGGTCGCCGGCGCGTCCGCGGGAGCAGTCGCTCGCACGCGTGCGCTGGCTGGACGCGACATACCGGTGAATGTCGCCGGACAAAGCGTGGCGCTAGAAGGGACGGACTCCCCGTCCGGGCGCGAAATCGAGTGGTCCCTTGGCGGGGCGAAATCAGCCGGTGGTATCGGCGAGACGTTTTTCGATTGGGCGGGAACTGGTCCCGATGCATGGGCAGCTATCCAGGCCTTTGACTGGTAAGCCGAGAAGCACGGACGGCCATGTCCGATGCTACGGCGACGCAACCGGTCGAGCGCGTGGACTTGCGCGAACTCCCGTCGTGGGAACGTCACGACAGGGTGCTAGCATCATTTGACCGCCTGACGCCCGGGCAAGCTGTCGAATTCACGAACGACTACGAACCCAAAGCGCTGCGCACGCATCTCGAGGCGGAGCGCGAAGGCATCGTGCTGTTCGACGTGCGCAATCTTGGCGATGGCCGTTGGCTCATCCGCCTCACGCGGCTCCCGGATCCGTCGATGCAGGGCGATACGCCGCGCATCGCATTTCTGCGCCAGGTCCGCATGTTCCGCAATGCCCCGATCGATCTCTTACGCGAGATCGACCGCGCCGCCAAAGAGCGCAATTATCATGACCGCATGGTGATCGTCGCCGAGGGGACGAATTGGCCGACGCTCGGTCTCGTGCGGCGCGGCGTGGTCGAGGTCACGCGAGCGGCAGACGAAGGCCGCGAGATCGTGCTCTACGACGTCTCGCCCTACAGCATGTTCAATGAAGCGTCAGTCTTTGATGAAGGCACAGCTGAGGCCACGGTCATCGCTCGCGGCGAAGTGGAGATCATCGAATTGCCGTCGCAATTCGTGCGCGGTCTCGTGCAACGCAGCCCTGAGATCGCGCTCGGCATGGGCCGTTTTTTTGCGCAGCGCCAACGCCGGCTTGGCGGCGCCGCCGGCAATCTCGCGTTCGGGCGCGTGCTCACCCGCATCGCACGTGTGCTCATGGACTACGCCTCGCACAAGGCGGGGATGGCACCCGGAGAAGCAGGCGTCGAGCGCATCACGCAGTCCGATCTCGCCGCGCGCGTCGGCACGGTGCGCGACATGGGCAGCCGTGCGCTGTCGCATTTAGAAGATATGGGAGCGCTCGAGCTGCGTCGAGGCCGCGTCGTCAAGCTCGACCGCGCCAAGCTCGAAGAGATCGTCCGCACCGGCCGCTAGCCGTCGCGCCTATTTCTTATTATCTTTGAAGAGGTCTTCAGGGCGCTCGACGCGCGAGACGCGGCGCTGCCATTCGCGCCAGCGGCGCTTTTGCCGCCAACGCTCCATGCGTTCGCGCATGCTCGGCGCGCTGCGGCCGAACAGGGATCCGAACGAGATGCGTGAGGCGGTGAAATAGTACGCGAACAGCGATGTGATGCCGACGCTGGCGACGGCCGTGGCCGGGCTGCCGTATATCCCCGTCATGCCGAAGATCTGCCAGGCGATAGAGAACACTGCCAGCCAGCGTGCTTGGATCGGGATGAACATGGAGAAGAGCACGGTCGCTCTCGGATCGAGCGTCGCGAACGCCACGACCATCGCGGCGAACGTTGCGAGCATGCTGTAGAAGACGGGCGGTTCGATGTGCAGGATGGGGACGAGCGCCATCGCCGACAGCCCGGCGACGATGCCGCAGGCGAAGAAGAAGAACAAAAAGCGCCCCGAGCCCCACGCTCGCTCCAACGAACCGCCGAAGAAGAAAAGCACGAGCGCGTCAGCTAAAAAGCCGAAGAAGCTCGTGCCGTGAGCGAACTGGTACGTGAATGGTTGCCAGTACAAGAACGAGCCGAACCAGTTGGGCGTCAAGGGCCACCACAAAAGCCCCGTGACCACGCCGTGCATGAGCCAATCCATCAAGAACACGATGGCCATGATGGCGAGCAGCACGTAGACTGCAGGCGTCTCGCCGCGAGCCGTGTACGAGGGCGTGGACCAGCGAGGACGCATGGACTAGCCTTGGCCTAGGCTGCGGTTCGTTCCTTGACGCACTCCAAGACGATCGCAGCTGCGCGGAAGAAATCCGGAAGATCGATCCACTCGTTGACCGTGTGGATGTCGCGCATACCCGTGCCGAGATTCACGCTCGTGATGCCTTTGCGATTGAACACGTTTGCATCGGAGCCGCCGCCGATCGTGACCGTGGCAAGCGGCGCGCCAAGCCTGCGCGCAGCGGCCAACACGAGTTGCACGATAGCGGCCTCGTCGGGCACGTTCAAGCTGTGATAGGTGCGATCGCACTGCTCCTCGATCCAGGCTCGGCGCGTCTCGCCGTTCAGCGTGATCTTCGCCCGCGATGCGGCGTCCATAAACGCGCCGCGGATCTCGCGCATGACTTCGTCGAGACGCTCGTCGCGCAGCGCGCGCGCTTCGCCCGTGACGACGCAGAGGTTGGGCACCACGTTCGTCGCCTGCGAGGCCTCCACGATCGTGACGTTGCTCGTGGTCTCTGCGTCGACACGGCCGATCGGCATGGCTGCGACGGCTTCGGCGGCGACCCGGACGGCGGAGATGCCGTTCTCGGGGCACATGCCTGCGTGAGCTTCCAGGCCATGCACCGTGAACGTGAAGTGATCCGACGACGGAGCCCGGGTGACGAGCTGCGAGGCATGGTTGGAATCGAGCACGATCGCCTCTTTGGCGGCGAGCGCACCGGCGTCGACATGCTTTGCGCCTAAGAGACCGATCTCTTCACAGATCGTGAACGCGACCTCGATGGCGCCGTGCGGCACGTCGCGCTCGGCAAGCGTGCGCAGCACTTCAATGATGATTGCGAGTCCGGTCTTGTCGTCACCGCCCAAGATCGTGGTGCCGTCAGAACGCACGCGTTCAGCTTCGCGGATCGGTTTGACGGACGTGCCCGGCGGCACGACGTCCATATGCGCCGAGAGCAGCAGCGGTGCCACACCCTGTGCGGTCGGTCCGAGCGTGGCCAGCACGTTGCCCGTATCGCTGCCCACGGCCGGGCCGGCGTCGTCGACGCGAACGTCTGCACCCAGCTCCCGCAGCACGCGGACGAGGTACTCGGCGACCAGCTTCTCATGCCGCGAATGGCTGTCGAGCCGGATAAGGTCGATGACGGTGTCGGTCATGCGGTCGTGGCGAATCACAGACCCCTGTATAGGCCTGCGCGCGGTGACGTTCCTGTTTGCGGTAGCCTGCGTCCGTGAGGGCCATCACACAGGCTGCTCGCGGGCGGGTGCCCGTGAGCCCGACGCCGATATCATGAATAGCAGTCCGCCTTCTTCAGGAGCACTTCGATGTTGCACGCGCCGAGTTCAGGCCAACTCGCCAAAGAAACCGGTCCCGGAAGCCGATTCGAAACGCGGATTAAACTCTTCCGGACGGCCGGCATGATCGTGGCCGGGTTGTTCGCCGGCACCGTCATCGGCGGCATCGTTGGACTGTTCGTCTACGCAAACTCGCGCACGCCGAATGCGCACGACGGCGTCTTCGCGGTCATCCAGGTGGTCGGTGTCCTCGTCGGCCTGTTCATGGGCTACGTCGCCGCGCGCGGTGCCGAGGCGCAAGATCAGATGATCGAAGCATCCTATAAAGCAAGCCTCATCATGCTCAAGAAATATAAGCCCAAGCCGGGCACTGGGGGCAACAGCACCGTGGGAGAGCGCGTCATCGGCCCTGTGCACAACGCCGGTGAGGAGTTCTTGAAGACGCTGCTCAACTCGAGCGCCCGAACCAACGGCGCCTCCGACACGACCTCCTCGCAAGCGAACTAAGCAACCGCGCCCCGCCACGAGACTGGGCATCGCCACAGGCGGGCACCCAGGCGTTGCGAAAAAACCTTGGCATGCATGTGCGCATCATCGCCCTGCTTGGCATAGCGGCTGCGTTCGCCGTCGCCACGGTCGCGCTTGCGCCTGGAGCCGCGGCACCGCCAAGCGGCGAACCCGCTCCCTTTGTCAGCGCCCCGCCCGGGTTCCACGTCACGGTGGTCTCTAAACAGGTGCCCGGCGCGCGCTTCATGGCGTTTGCGCCCAATGGCGACTTGCTCGTGGCGCAAACCGCAGCCGGCAACATCGTCGTGATCCATCCGGGCACGTCGCCCGATGCCGTGCCGGAGAGGTTCGACACCGGTCTTTCGCTGCCGCACGGGATGACGTTCGTCAACGATCGCTTGTACGTCGCGACCTGGTCGGGTGTGCGGCGTTACCA
>JAFANK010000007.1 GCA_019232725.1 Vulcanimicrobiota bacterium
TGACCGCGTCGATCGCGTACGCGATGCATTGCGCCTTGCCGAACGGCCACCGCCCGGCCATCGCGCCTGCCAAGAGCGAGCCGCAGATCGTGCCGATGGCGGTCAGACCCAGCGTCAGTCCGACCTGGGCATCGGTCGCGCCAAGCGCGACCTTGAAGAATGGGATGTACACGGCCATGGTCATCATACCGAACAGATTGAGACCGAGTCCCATGAAGGTGATCGTGCGCATCACGCTGTCGGCCCACAAGAAGCGAAAGCCGTGACGGATGTCGGCCACGATCTGATGCACGGTCGGCAGCGGCCCTGGCGTGTCGGGGCCGAGCGTCGGCACCATCGCGATAGCGCCCAATGACGCCACGTATGTGACGGCATTGACGATAAGCGCTGGGATCGCTCCACCGAGCGAGAATAGCGCGCCGCCGATGGGCGGCGCCACGAGATTGGCCGACTGTTCGCCGGCGATCAGCGTCGCCACGGCCTGCGTCGCCTTGTCCTTGCCCACGGTGAAGGGAATCGACGAGGCTTCACCGCCCATGAAGATCGCTGCAGCCGCCGAGATGACGATGATAGCGCCGTAGATCAGCGCTAAGGTCAGAAAACCACGCAGCGCCGCCACGACGAGCAACACGAGCACACCGCAGCGGATCAGGTTGCAGGCGATCATGAGCCGCCGGCGGTCGAGGCGGTCGGCGAGCGAACCGCCCGCAAGACCGGCAAGCGCAAACGGCAAGTATTCTAATGCGTAGGTCACCCCGAGCGTGAGCGCCGAGCCGGTCAAGTGGAAGACAAGCAGCGGTATGGCGAGCGTGCGCAGCCCGTCGCCGATGAAGCTCATCGCCTGCCCGGTGAAATACAACCGGAAGGAACGGTTGGCGAAAATGCTCGCGGACCGGTCGACAGCCGCTTGTTCCATAAACGTAGGCTTTTAGTCGAGCTCATATGGCGAACCTCTCGCAGCTGCGTTTTGATGTTCGCCGTGAACCGATCGCGCGTGACGTGCGTAGTGTAAGGCAAGAAACGTCTGTTCGCCGGGAGGGTACCATCATGCGCACTGCATTGACCCGTCGCTTTTTCGTCCTCGCGCTCGCAATCGGCGCGGTGCTTTTCATCGGCGTGACGCTCTGGCACAACGCTGTGCGCCGGCACGCGGTAGAAGGCGGACCGGTTAGCATGACGCCGCGTTTGATGCCGCTCATGATCGCGGCGAAGGGAGTACCGAATCCAGCTGCGGCGGCAGAATCCGCCGTCAATAACGCCGCACAAATCGCCGATACCGAGCAAATCGCCCAGGCGCCACCAAGTCTGCCGCGATTTGTGCCACTGCCGCCGCGCGGCGGACGCGGACCATCGCAGCTTATCCGCACGGCCAACGTGAGCGTCGAAGTCTCTGACGTGACTCGCGCACTGCGCGATGCCACGCTCATCACCGATGAGGAGCTGGGCGACGTCATCGGCCTGAATGATGAGAGCCCAAGTTCACCCGACGAGGTACACACGGCCACGATGGCGCTGCGCGTGCCGCAGTATCGCTTCGAGCAGACGCTCGATGTGCTCGGGCGCCTGGGTAAGGTCACGGCAAAATCGGTCAACGCACAGGACGTGTCCGATCAACTCGTCGACGCGCAGGCCCGCCTGCGCAACCTGCGCCGCACCGAGACGGACATGCTCGGTATTATGGATCGGTCCGGGAACATCGATCAGGTGCTCAATGTCACCCAACAGATCAGCTCGGTGCGCGAGCAGATCGAGCGTCTCGACGCCCAGATCCAAAGCATGCAGTATCAGGTCGCGTATTCGACCGTGAACATCACGTTCTCGAGCCCGGTTGTCGTCACGACGCCGACGGGTTGGGCGGTGCTTGGCGTCGCTTGGCAACATGCAACCGCTGCAGCGCGCGATTTTGGCATCAGCCTCGTGAGCTTCGCGCTCTGGCTCATCGCCTTCGCGCCGTACGCGCTCGTCGCGGCGCTCGTGATCTGGTTCGCGATCCGGCGCGTTCGCACGCTCGTGACGGTCGGGCCCAAATCTACCGCGTAAGCGACCTTGATGCATAGCGGCCCTTCATAGGGGCCGCCGCAGGACACGCGCCGAATGGTTCGCCGGCGACTTCGATAGGAGTCGTCGTGCGACTGTTATGACCAACGACAAACCGCAGGAGCACCTGCTCATCCGCGGGCTCGGCCTCGGCGCCTGTGTGGCCCTCGGCGTCTGCGACATGATCGGGCAAGGCGTCTTTTTGAAGGCTCGTGCGATGACATGCAATGTCGGCGCGCCTTGGATCGTCATGGCTGCGTGGCTGCTGGCCGGCCTGCTTGCGCTGTGCGGCGCGTTGACGCTCGCCGAGCTCGGGGCGATGATGCCGGAGTCGGGCGGCCCCTATGCATTCTTGCGCCGCGCATTTGCACCCCAGATCGGCTTCGCCTATGGGTGGATGATGCTGTTCTTAGGCGGTCCGCTCTCGGCAGCGGCGCTGGCCGCGGGCGGAGCGATCTTCCTCAATCTGCAAACCGGCGGTGCGCTCGATGCCATCCAGGTGCCGCTTTCGCTCGGGTTTCTTCACGGCAACCTGGCCGGCACTCAAGCCGTCGCGCTCGCGTTGATCGGGGCCATCGCCGTGGTCAATCTGGCACCGGTTCGCACCAACGGTGCGATCGCCACGGTGCTCGCAGCCGTGAAGATCCTCGTCCTCGTGACGCTGACGGTGGGCGCCTTCCTGCTCGGCAGCGGAAGCTTCCACCACTTCGCGATGAACGGCAGCGCCGGGCTTTGCGCGGGTATCGCTGCTAGCGCGCGCGGCGGTGCCGCTGGGTTTGGCGCAGCGATGGTCGGCGCGCTCTACGCGTATCAGGGATGGTCGTCGCTGACCTACGTCGCTGGCGAGATCAAGGAACCGTCACGCACGCTTCCCTTGGCGCTCGTGGCCACGATGCTCGTCGTCATGACGGTCTATATCGCCGCCAACGCCGCCTACTTCTA
>JAFANK010000070.1 GCA_019232725.1 Vulcanimicrobiota bacterium
GAAGATCGACGGATCGGGGCGCTGCTGGTTGGCCGGCGTTGAGGCTTCGTCAGTCTGCGTTTGCTGTGCGAAGACCATGTTGGCGCCCACCTTGAAAAGCAAAATGCCTCCGGCAATCCGGAAAGCGGGGAACGAAACCCCGAGCGATCGCAGTATCAGGTCGCCGGCGAAGCCGAAAACGAGCAGGATGACCAAACCTGCGATCGTCGCACGCCATGCGATCGCCCGTTGTCGCTGTGCGGCATCGCCTGCGGTGAGCGTATCAAAGGCGGCTGCCGCCTCGATCGGGTTGACCATGACGAGCAGCGTGATGAAGCTGTAATAGGCGAAGTTCACCATGCTGTCGCCGCGCCTTCTTCTAGAAGCGGAAGGTGTAGCCCAGCTCTGGGCCTCCGAATCGCGCGTTGGTCAACGGGGTATTCGAGCTCGTGTACGCGAGATTGCGGAACAAGAGCTCCGCGCTGCCGCGCTCGCCATACCCGATGCCGATGATCTCCTGTGCGGTCGAGCTGTTCGTCGCGGCACCCGCGTCGAGGTAATAGGGAACGAAGAGTTTTTTCGTCAGATTGACGCGGCCCTTGATGCCGAAGATCCAGTCGACCGGTCCCGCGTTCGCGGCGAAGTTGCCGGAGCGGTTGAGCAGGCCGTAATTGCCGCCAAGATCGTAGTCACCGCGCAGCGTCATCGCGGTCGAGCGGAACCCGGTGAACACGTCCGTGTTGACCATCCGGTTTTGGAAGACGTCGTAGCCGCCGACGAGCGTCCAGATCGTGCCGGTGACGCGCGCGGACACGTTGGAGTGCACCTGGATATCAATGCGCCCGAACGGCCCTTGAAAATCTTTGATAGATCCGGCGCTTGACGACAAGTTCATGTTGATGATGTCGGTCGCGACATCAAAGCGGCGGTAGTGCGCATCCCCCGCTATCATGAACGCCGAATTGAGATGCGAAAGATAATTGTTCGGTCCGATCACCGCGTCGATCTCACACAGCGGTGCACATGCGAGGGAGCCGCCGCGTCCTTCGATCGATGATGACTGCAAAGCGGCGTGCGCGTTGATGGTCGGCAGCCAGAGATACGGCGTGACGTCGACTTGCCAGTTCGATGCTGCGTCGGCTGGCGCCGATGCAAGTGCCAGTGCGCCACAGGTTGCCGCGCAAATGCCCGCGACTGCAAAAAATAATCTTGCGAGGGATATATTGCTCATGGTCAAGCGCGCTTGGGCTCGCGGTCAACGGGTTCCTTCCGCATGAAAGCTCTAGAAGCGGAAAGTGTAGCCGAGCGCTGGACCTTCAAACTTCGTGTTGGTGAATGCATCGCTCGAACTTGTGTATTGCTTGCTCGCGCTCGTGTAGGCGAGGTTGCGGTACACGAGTTCCACGCTTGCATTTTCACCGTAACCGACACCGATGATCCCCTGCCACGTGGAACTGCGCGTTCCAGCACCGACATCGACGTAGTAGGGCACGAAGAGCCGGTGGTTCACGTGCCAGTGGCCCTTGAGGCCGGCGATGAGGTCCGTGGGTTCTACTTCCTTGGAGATAGAGCCGCCCGACGCCAGGGAACCGGACGATGCACCGGCATCCCACTGTGTCTGTGCGGACAGCGCCGTCTCGCGAAAACCTGCGAGCGCTTCACCGTACAGCGTCGCGTGGTCAACGATGGGATGACTGATCGCCATCGTCACGATCGTGCCGACGACGCTTGTCGTCGATTCGAAATCCTCCGGAATGCGGAGCGGCCCGTGCGCACCGCGTGCGCTGACGATATCTGATGAACCCCCCGAGAAGTTGAAATTGATGCAGTCGATGGATAAGCCCCAATGACCGTTGGTCGCTTCAGCGGTCAACATGCCGACGAATTTCAGGTTCTGAAGATACGCGCTCGGCTCCATGGCAACATCGACGGTGCACGATGGAGCGCAGACGATCGTGCCATTCGTACCGGGCAAGGTCGTTAGCCGGTAGCTGACTTCGCCGTTCATGTTCGGCAGCCACAGGTATGGCGTCGCCGAATAGCACCATGGTTGATCGCACGCATGCGCGGCGGCGGGTGCGGTACCGAGTGCGAACGCCGCGCATGTCGCGGCAAACGCGATGACCATGCGCGCCGTGGGGTGCGGTCTCATCGCGACCAGATTTGGTCGGTCGCGTGCGGTTCCTGTTATTAGGTGCCGGCGCCGCCGCCGATGCGCCACAGGAATTTTGTGATGAAGCGATACAGCGTTTGCGGCGCAGCGGGGCTGCCGTAGTTCATGAACAACTCGCTGCCGCTGCGGAAACGCCAGTGGAAGCCGCCGGCGAAATTCACACCGGGCGTGGCGAAGCCGCCGGTGCCGTTGATCGAGCGCAGCGACAACGACAGACTCGCGTCCGGGCTGATCGCCGTGCCAAAGGTGAGCGACCGCAGTATCTGGCCGTTCACCCCGATCTGGTCAGACCGCTCGTGCGTACCCGCGTAGGTCGCTGCGACGTTGAAGCGCGATCCGATCGGGCTCGTCGTGGTCATGTTGAACTGTTGCAGATAATAGGTCGCCCACGGTCCTGCGCCATAGCTGAAGTCGATGGGCGACGACGTTCCATCCCGATAGCCGAGGATGGCAGTTGTCTGATGGAACGGCTGGTTCTCGCCGTTCGTGATCACCGGATCATCGAGCGAGCTCGTCTGCTGCTGCAGCGTGAGGTGGATGAGATTGTGCAGCGTGAAATCGGTCGTGCCGAAGAAATCGGCGGCATGGACGATGCCGCTGCGCGTGAGATAGCGGTCGACCGTCGCATACCCGTTCCATGACTTGAAGCCCGGCGTCGTGGTGGTGAAGTCCGCCGAGTACACAGGACCTCGAGCATCGTTATAATTGGTGAAGCCGTCCAGCGGCGCCCAGCCGGGGCTGATGTCTTGCCAACCGACGTACCACTCGTAGTTCGGGCGGTGATCGTCCAAAAACGTGTTGCGCGTATAGGCAAAGGTCTGATCCGGCTGGCTGATGATGGCCGTGTTTTCAAACGATTGATCGTAGCCATAGACCAAGCCCGACTTGAGGTTGCGCCCTGCGATGCCGCCCTCGTAGGCGCTATCGTTACCGAGACCACCATGATGCGCGAGCACGCCGTCCGCCCAGTACAGGAAGCTGCGATCGGAAAGTGCGTGCTTGAACCCAAAGGCCTGATCGTCGAGCGAGTTGTTGTCACCGGTCAAGCCGCGTATCTGCATCACGCCGAATTGATCGGTGCCTTCGGTGCCCTCCACTTTGAAGGCGCGATCGAACGTCCCGATGCTCGGCGTGTACAAGATCTGATCGATGGCGCCGAAGTTGCCGTTGAGCGCCATCGGATTGGGATTGAAATACTGCGCGCCTTGTGCGAAGAACGGGCGATACTCTGCTAAATTCTGTTGGAACTCTTGCGGCACGATCGTCTGCTGGTCGACTTCGACGTTGGAGAAATCGGGATTGAGCGTTCCGACAAGCGCCGCTGAGCTCGCCAGCGGATAGACAAAATCGAGACCGTAGTTGCGCACCGGTTGTTTGGCAAACGTCTGATTGGCCTGTTGGAACACATCGCGGTCGAGCCCGATGCTCGAGAGACCGTAGATCTCGGCACGCGGCTTCGGCTTACCGGCGTTGCCGGGCAGCGAGAGGTCTGTGAGCGTCGGCCACCACCGCGTGTCGGTGAAGAACGGGTAGGTCGGCGGCTGTGCATCTTGCATGAGACCGTTATACGCCCACGAGTAGTGCTCGCCGACGCCCGCAACGATGCGCACGAAGTTGAAACGCCACGTCAGATGCGATCCGCCGGCAGCGCGCAAGTCGCTGATGGGGATCTGGAACATCGCCGACCAGTTCGAGCCGCTGATAGCGGTTTTCACCTGCCACAAGGGCGCATAGCGTGACGACTCAGACGACTGCTGGTAGCGCGTGCCCCGTGGCGTCGCCTCGAAGTAGTAGACTTGCGAGCCTTGCCCGCTCGTGTCGATGCCGACGCCGACCGCATCGTCTTGACCGAAGCCGACACCATTGGCCGTTTGTGCGTCGTGGATCGAAATGCCGGGTTGCTCTGCTCTGAAGCCGACGTACACGTAGTGGTCGTCGTAGAGTAGGTAAGCCGTGGTCGCCAATCCGGCCGGCTGGCGCGTGGTGATGTTCATGAAATTCGACGCGGTGACAGCGGTCTGCCAGACCGGGTCGGACAGCGTTCCATCGAGCGGTGGATCGGTCTGGAGCTTCACCGCTTTGAATGAATCGTCGTGCCCTACGGCTGCGTTGGCTGGAACGGCGAGCGCCGCAGTCATCATCGCCAGCACGGCGATGAATCCAGGCAAGGACAGTCTCATCTGTCTCGTCTACTTCATGCGGGCAGTTCAGGTTTCATCGTGCTTTTCACAAATTCTTAATCGACGATGAGGTACACGAATCCGCCACGCGAAATCGATGCGAAGGGCACGCCGGGCACAAACATGACAGTCCTGTCTTGTATCGTGGCGTACGATGAGCGCAGCGTCGCCGGCCCCGGTTACTCGGTATCTCCGGTATACTGGCATTGTGGCCTTCTGCACACCAGCGATTGCGGTCGAATCTGTGGTCGCGGCAGGATTGTTGCGCGGCTATTTTGCGTTCGACCAGCTGGCACGCAAGCGCCCTCGTGGGAGAGTGCGCACAGCGCATGACAATCGAGGCCGCATCGTCGACTTTTCGGACGACGCGCTCTTGGCTGCTCATGCCGGCTGTTCCGATTTCGAATATTTGCGCAGAGTCAGGCCGTTGCGTCCGCGTGATTGAGCTTCGCACGCCCACAACAGAGCGCGGCCTGGGAGTGCCGCGCGACGGTGTCGAATGCAGACCGGACGCCCATGATCGAGACGCAAACGCGCCACACTTTTTCGTTCGACCCGCTCGTCCAAGAATGGTTCGATGCCCGGTTCGATCAGCCGACCGAGCCGCAGCGTGCAGGTTGGCCTATCATCCAGTGCGGATCTGACGTCCTCATCTGCGCTCCGACCGGCTCGGGCAAGACGCTCTCCGCTTTTCTGTCTGCGGTCGACAAGCTCGTCCGCGGGGCACGCAACGGGCTTGCCGACACGACGCACGTGCTCTACGTATCGCCGCTCAAAGCGCTCGTCAACGACGTGCACAAGAATCTTGAATTGCCGCTTGCTCAAATCCGCGAGTTGGCGACAGCACACGGCGAAGACCTTGCGCCGATCCGGGTGGCGTTGCGGACAGGTGACACGCCGGTGCACGAGCGGGCTCGCATGCTGGCCAAAGCGCCGCACATCATGGTGACCACGCCGGAATCGCTTTTCATCCTGCTCACCGCGGCGCGCTCGCGTGAGATGTTCCGCACGGTATCGACGGTCATCGTCGACGAGATCCACGCGATTGTGGGCAGCAAGCGCGGCCCCCATCTCGCGCTGTCGCTGGCTCGATTGGATCAACTCGTCGCCGAGGCGGGCCTGCCGCGACCCCAACGTATCGGCTTGTCTGCAACGGTCAAGCCGGTCGAGGAGGTGGCCGACTTCCTTGCAGGCTCGTCTGCGGATGGCGTTGGCGAATCGGCGCGCCCGCGTCCAGCGATCGTCAACATCGGTCATCGCCGCGCGATGGAGCTCTCGGTGTGGGTGCCGCGCGACGAGCTGGGCCCTGTGGCCTCCACGGAGATGTGGCAAGAGATCTACGACCACGTCGCCGAGCTCATCCGTGCGCATCGCACGACGCTTGTGTTCGTCAGCACGCGGCGATTGTCCGAACGCGTCACGCACAACCTCATCCAACGCTTGGGCGAGGGCGCGGTCATGCCGCATCACGGCAGCCTTGCCCGCCGCCTGCGCCTGGAGACCGAGACCAAATTGCGAACCGGGCAATTGCAAGCAGTGGTCGCCACTGCTTCGCTCGAGCTCGGCATCGACATCGGTTCGGTCGATCTCGTCGTGCAGCTAGGCTCACCTC
>JAFANK010000078.1 GCA_019232725.1 Vulcanimicrobiota bacterium
CTGACGTCTTCAGCGGCGCGTTCGAGGACCTAAGCCTCCAGACGGTATTGTACGTGCGCGGGGTCGAGGACCACTTCGGCGACCAGGTCGCCCAGCTTGAGTATCTGTATTTCCGCGGCGAAGACGCCGGGGATACCACCTTGTTCGTCGATGCGACGCGCGTTTCGAACGGCGACAATGGCGATGGCCTCTCACGCGACGACATCGATCGCGTCGGGCGTGAGATCACTGCACGCATCTTCGAAGTCTGCCGTTCCGGCGAGCTCACGCGCTTTCCGACCGCGCATGACGAAAGCACCTGCCGGTTCTGCGCGTTCACCGCGATCTGTCCGGGACCGGGAGTGCACGCATGAGAGCCGCCGGCCACATCCATCTTTCGGCGCAACAGCAAGCGGTGATCGATCATCCGCTCGACCAGCCCGCCGTCGTCGAAGCCGGTGCCGGCACCGGCAAGACGTTCACGATCGTCGAGCGCGTGGTCGCGCTGCTCGCCTCAAGGACGGTGCGACCGGACCAGATCTTGTTGCTCACGTTCGGTCGCAAGGCGGCCGCTGAGCTGCGCGGGCGCCTCATGCAGCGCGTCGGCGAGTCGTCGCTGCAGTGCCAGACGTTTCACTCTTTTGCCTGGAACCTATTATCCTCGCACTTGTATGACTGCGGCCTATCGCCCGAGACGACGGTGATCGAGGATGCCGAAGCGCGCGTCGAATTTCTGACAGCCTTCGAAGACTACCTGAGCGCAAGCTCGCTCGAAGAGAGCGGCTTTCCACTGCGCAGCTTCAACCGCGATGAGCTGCGCGGCTCGCTTTTCAAGATCCGGCAAGACCTCAAGCAGGAGGGGACGAGCATCGCGCAGTTCCGCGGCCGCGCTCTGGCTGCAGCAGATGCGTTTGCAGGCATCGCGTATCGCGAATTGCGCCGGCCCTATGCGCGCCGAACCGGCGGCCGTGACTACGACACTCTCGTGACCGTGACCCACGATGAATTCGCGCAGCAGATCGCAGAAGAAAAAGCGCGGGTCCGGGCGGTCGCCCTTATCTTCGAGCGTTTCGATCGCCGCCTTGCCGACCGACACTGCCTCACTTACGCGGACATCCTCGCCCGCGCCGAGGAGGCCCTCGCTGCAAGTCCTGGTCTGCGTGAAGAACTGCGCGAGCGCTACCGCTGCTGCATCGTCGACGAGTATCAAGACACCGATCGCGCCCAACACCGCTTCTTGGAGGCGTTGTTTGGCGTCGGTTTCGAGCGCGTCATGGTCGTGGGCGACGTCCTGCAAAGCATCTACAGCTTTCGCGGCGCGCACCCCCAAAACGTCGAGATCTTCAAGCAGGCTGGGCGCACCATGACCTACACGCTATCCGAGAATCGGCGCTCCGTGCAAGAGATCTTGCATCTTGCACACGAGGTCGTGACTGACGCGCACGCCGACGCGGTCGCGCTAGCCGCCGCCCGCGGCAGCGCAGGCGCGCAAGTCGTCCACGTTTCGAGCCTATGGGACGATGACGCTGGTAGCGCGCAAGCATCGCCCGGCCACAAGAACGGTTACATCCCGTTCGATGAAGCCCGCGTCCTCGAAGCACGCGCCGTGGCAAAGCGGATCACGCATCTGCTGCATTCCAAGATGCAGGTGCACGACCGCAACGACAACCTCGTGCCCATCGCACCGCAGCATATCGCGATCCTCTCGCGCACCAAATTGAACGTCGGCCCCGTGACGGACGCGCTGCTGGATGCGGGCATTCCGTTCAAGCTGGTCGGCGGCGTCGGATTTTACGATGCTCCGGAGATCCGCGACGCTTTGGCGTGGCTACGCCTGCTCGCGGATCCTTTCCATTCCCCAGCGCTCACGAGAGCGTTGCAGTCACAAGCGATCGGCGCCGGCGATGCGATCGTCGCTCGTCTTGCGCGCAATGTCCAAGGCGATCCGGCGTCATTCGCGCGAGAAGTGCTCACGGGTCCCTTGCCCGAGGGCGATGATGCCGAGGCAGAGGGTGCGCGCGCGGCGGGCAGTGCCGTGCGCACGCTGCTCGACGAGCTTGCGCCGTATGCGGCGTTGCCGCTCTTGAGTGCGTTGCGTGCGGTGTACGAGCGCACGGGCATGGAGCATTTCTACCATGAAAGCACGCACCATAGAGCTGCGCAAGCGCGCGCGAATCTGGACAAGCTCGAGGCGCTGGCACGCGGGTTCGCTCAGGATACGCCCGGCGTCCAACCCGGTGAGTTCGTCGCCTTTGTGGGCGAGCTCGAAGGCATCGAGTACGACGAGCGTGAGGCCGATGTGCCCGCCGCCGCTGCCGTGACCCTCTCTACCATCCATTCCGCCAAAGGCTTGGAGTGGCCGATCGTCTTCGTGCTGAGCGTGTGGCCCGACGACCACAAGGGATCGCGCTTATTCGTGCATGACGACGGTTCGCTGCTCTATGGCGAGGCCGCAGATGGCAGCAGGCCCTTGCATTTCCTTGCCGTGACCGAGCGCACCAACAGCGAAGGCTGGCTGCCGCGAAGAGACGAGCAACCGAAAAAAGACGACGCGGAAGAACGCCGTCTCCTGTACGTCGCGATCACGCGGGCTCGTGACCGGATTTTTGTCAGCGGTCTTCGCCGGCGCCCATCCAAGGCAAAGCCCGAGGGATCCACGCACAAGTTCCTGACGGCCATTTACGATTGGGTGCTTGGACGCGGGTGGCCGAGCGACGACCACCGCGAACTGCCGGTACCCGCCCGGTGGACGCCGCCAGCTCGGCAGTTAACAGTGGCTCCCGTGCTGCGGCCAGTGCAACCCACGCACGTGCGCGGCATGTGTCCGCCACTTTCCTATTCGCTCATCGCCGACTTCGAGCAGTGCGCGCGACGGGCCGTATACCGCGCCGGTCTGCGACTGCCGCAAGTCGCGACGCCACAGCGCCGTGCGCGCGCAAGGCGTGGCTGGGACGATCCCGTTGACGCCGACATGCTGGAGTCGCCGCAGGTCTGCGCAGATGACGACGCGTTGCTCAAGGCGGGCGACTTCGGCGCGATGGTGCACAAAGCGCTCGAGCTGTGGGCGATCGCAAAGCGTGACGGCGTGACCAAGCCGCTCCCCCAACTCATTGAAGACGCCGGTCGCGTTCTCGATCTCTCCCCTGGCGATGAGGACCGGCGCACTGCCATCGGCGCGATTGAACACGTAGCCCAAGCATTTGCGAGATGGACAGTGTTGCTCGTGGAGGCACCGTTCACGATCGACGTCGGCAGCGAGGGCGATCCGCAGTTGCTCTTCGGCTATCTCGATCTGCTGGCTCGCGACGAGCAAGGCCGCGTGTGCCTTGTGGACTACAAGTCCGGAGGCGCGCTCGGGACGCAGTTCGGTTTACAGCTTGCGCTCTACCGCACAGCGGCCAAGTCTGCCTATGGCATCGAGGTCGAGCGTTCGTACATCGGCCGCGTCAAAGAGAACGCCTTCGAACTCGAAGCGGTCAGCCCCGCGGACGATGAGGAGGTCCGGGCCGTGATCGAACGCGTACGGCAAGGCTTTGCCGCTTGCGACACGCGTGCCAATGCCGGAGCGTGGTGCGGCAAGTGCGGCTACCGCAAAGCCCCGTGCATGGACTTCAAGCGCTGAGGACGCTCGCGGGTTAACGGGTTTGCACGTCCTCCTCGTGCACGCAAGCGTCACCATGATGGTCGAACGTGCCCAGCGGCCGCAAGCCAAGCGGTCGCATGAAGCTGCTGGGCGCAACATCCAGGTCGTCATCGTGCAGAGCAAGATCGATCATCCGGCCGAGGATGTTGTGCGTCATCCGCTGCAGCGCAGGCGTGCAGTTGTGACGAGGCAAACGCTCATCGAGCGCGTTTAGCGCGGCTTGAGCTCGTGCAGGATGAAGCCGTTGCCCTCTGTGTCGAGCCCGAAGGCCAAAAAGCAGCCTTGAGTTTCATAGATCTTCGCGTCGTCTTCAAATGCGATGCCATCGGCCTTGCACGCTTGGACTGCCGCCTTGATGTCTTTGACGCCGAAATGCACGCCGCCGCTTTTCTCCCATGGCGATCCCGGCGGTTTCACGATGCCGAAGGTCTCCCCGCTCGGAAACGTCCACTCGACACCGATGGGCAGAAATTCCAGCGTCGGTGCGAAGCCGAACAAGTCAGAGTAGAATTCTTTCGCCCGGTCAACGTCTTTGACCAAATACGAGGTGGTATCGATCCCGCGGATACCCACCGTGCTCGCTGTCGCCATAGCCGCTCCTCTGCTTTTGGGAATTGGGGGCGGCATAGGTACCGCGCAGCGGCGGCCTTCTCCTACGAGTCAGGAGGCAGTTCTGATTTTGCTTGCCAGCACGGGATGCGCCCGCAGCGCCATGAGTTCGTCGGGTCCGAGCGCTTGCGGCCGGTCGCGATCCGTATCGACGATGCACAAAAAACCGAACGCCTCATCACCTCGATTGACGAATTGATGGCGAGCGTTTGCCGGAACGTAGATGTGATCGAACTCTTCGACATCGTGCACTTCGTCACCGACGATGGCGTAGCCGCGGCCGCGAACGCAGATGACCGAGTGGATGTGCTCGTGGCGCTCGAGGCTTGTGAACCCGCCGGGACCCACTTCGAAATAACGCACGTCGAAGCGGCCGCCTTCATCGCGACCCTTGATGATGTGACGCGTGGTGTCGCGCCACGAGCGGCCCGCGCCATCGCTATGCTCGTCCGCGTACGATGTCGGATGCACGTCTTGCCAGGTGAAGGACTGCTGATCGAACTTCTTCTTCATTCGTGCAGGCGGCTTTCTTGGGGGTAAACGACGACCTTCAGCGCCACGTCGGGATTCTTCACCATGGCATATGCTTGTGCCGCTTCGTCGAGACCAAAGCGGTGGGTGAAAAGCGGTTCCACCGGCAGGCCCTGCTCGAGCAACGCGAGCGCAGCTCGCGTATCGTCGGGGCCGGCCGAGTAGCTCGTGATGACGCTGACGTCCTTGAAGAAGAGATCGCCGACGTCGAGCGGCCATGTGTCGCCCGGCTGCAGCGGAGTGAAGATGACGATCGAGCCACCGGGTGCAACACAGGACGCCGCGGCGTCAAGCGCCGCTTTGGAACCCGGCGTGACGAAGACGATTTCCGCGCCCGCGCCATCTGTCGCCGCACGCACTTGTTCGCGTAGCGGCTCTCGGGCATCGATCGCGGCATCGGCACCGAAGCGAGGGGCAAGCGCCATCCGCGACGGCACTCTGTCGGCGCCGAGGACGACCCCGGCACCGCCTTGGCGGGCCAGCAGCACGTGCATCATCCCCATCGCGCCAAGGCCGATCACGAGCACCCGATCGCCGGCACGCAAGCCCGAACGCCGCACCGACTTGCACACGGTCGCCAATGGTTCGATGAGGGTCGCGATCTCGTCTTTGAGATGCTCCGGAACGCGCAATACGTCGTGGCGCACGCTTTCCGCAGGAACGATAGCCAGCTGTGAGAGCGCTCCGGGATTGAGTCTGGTCGCACGCCAGGTCGCGCATTGCACGAAGTCCCCGCGTTTGCAGCGCCTGCACGCCATGCAGGGCGCGTGATGGTGGACGAAAAGCCGCTCACCGGCTTCGAATGGCGCTCCCTGCGAGGGGCGCGCACCGTCACCGACTGCGACCACAACGGTCACGGGCTCATGCCCGAGGACAAACGGAGCCTTGCTGTCCGCATACCACGCGAGCACTTCGCTTGCGCACAAGCCGCAGGCGTGCACGCGTACCAATAACTCCCCAGGCCCTGGCTCGGGTACTGGCATTTCGCGCACGCTGACCTGGCCGCCAGGTTCATAAACGGCCGCGCGCGTCATCATGTCTTTGCTGAGCTTTATATCCATTGCGCTTGAGCGGGCTCAGGAATGAGCGCGTACTTGTGGCCTGCCCGATGGTCGAGCATCTCAAAAGCGTGCGAGAGCGACGCGAGTGGCAAAACGCCCGAGATGAGATCGCGTGCCGGCACGACGCCTGTCACCAAGAGGTCGCGCGCTTCCCGAACATCGTCGGGCGTGAAGTGGAAGCTGCCCAAAATAGCGAGCTCGTCATAGTGCACGCGCGTCGCATCGAGCGGCACGTGCGTACCTTTGGGCAACCCGCTGAACGCCAACACGCGACCGCCCGGCGCAGCCAAGCGCACGGCCTCCTGCCACGACTCGGACGTGCCGGCGCACTCGATGACCGCGGGAAACGAGGCTGCGCGCTCGGGGGGTAGCGAGTCGAAGTCCGCCACCACCATGGAAGCTGCGCCAAGGCGTGCCGCAAGATCGCGCCGGCGGTCGTCGCGCGCAAACACGGTCGTCGTGATGCCCGCGTGCTTGGCGTACACCAGGTGCAAGAGCCCGATGACGCCCGCGCCGATGATCGCCAACTCGTGCGGTATCGGCGTACGGGCATTCGCGCGGCGCAACACGTTCCAGCCGTGGACCACACAGGAGAAGGGCTCCAAGAACGCCGCCTCGATGTACCCGAGTCCTTGCGGTTTTGCGAACAGGTTGCGCGCGACCACCTTGGCCGGCAGGCGGATATAGTCAGCATATGCGCCGAGCGCCATATCATCTGTGATGTGTTCGCACAGGTTCTCGTCGCCGGCCGCGCAGCGCGCGCAGCTGCCGCAGGGTGCAGTCTGCACCCACATGACGGCTTCGCCGGGCCGCACGGAGCGCACGCCCTCGCCGACTGCGACCACGTCGCCGGACGCTTCGTGCCCAAACGGACCGAAGGCGAGCTTGGGATGGCCGCGCCTGTATGTCTTGAGATCCGTACCGCAGGTCAGTGCAGCGCGGACCCTGACGATGACCTCACCCGGAGCCGGCGTGGGCGCCGGCAAGTCTTCCCAATCGATCGTGTTGGGGCTCGCAAGGATGGCGCGACGCACGTCAGATCTCCCATTCCCACGGGTTCCACAGTGTGCTCACCGCGTGCGATGGTTTGTAGTTGCGAAAATCGCTGTTCAACACGCTCAAGCGCCGCGAGTTGAGCATGAAGATCACCGGCTCATCCTCGGTGAGGATCGCTTGGATCTTGAAATAGGCCTGACGGCGCGTGTCTTGATCGTAGGAGGTCATCGCGATATGTTCTTGCGCGTCGAGCTCGTGGCTGCAGTAACGGTATGCGTTATTGCCAGCCGGGGGCCACTGATCGCACATCCACAAGGTCGCGTCGTCGGGGTCGGCGCCATTGAACCAGCCGAAATACCCCACATCGAAGCGCCCCGTTTGGATGGCCCCGCCAGCGCCGTAGCTTGCGAAGTACAAAGGCCCTGAGACGATCTTCACGAGTGCGTCTACACCGAGCTGATGCCAGTCTTGCTGCAGAATGATCCAATCCGCGCCCGTGCCCGACGGTGTCGTGACGATCTGCAGCGTCAGCCGCTTGCCGTTCTTGTAGCGGAAGCCATCTCGTGCGAGGCGCCAGCCATCAGCATCGAGCATGCTCGCAGCGCGACTGGGCTCGTACCCGTAGTGGCGCACGGCTGGGTTGTACGCCCACAAAAATGCCGGCTGATCGGAATCCTGCGTGGGCCGGACGTTGTGATAGACCTTGTCGCGGATCGTGTCGCGGTCAACCGCATAGGCCAATGCTTGGCGCACGACTTTGTCATCGAGCGGTGGGTGGCTGACGTTAAAACCGAGCATGCTGAACGCGGTGAGCGGCGTGTAGTACAACCGGTAACCCCGCAGCGACTGCAGCGTCGGAAGATACTGGGCAATGGCTGCGAACCAGGCATCGATCTCGTGCGTTTCCAGCTGCGTCATGAGCGTATTGGTGTCGGGGATGAAATGCCAGTAGATCTTCTGCAGCTTTGGCGGTCCGCGGAAATACGCCGGATTGGCGACGAACGTGATCATACTGCCGTGCTCGTAGCTCTGCAGGATGAATGGCCCGGTTCCTATCGGATGGTTGTTGTACGCGACGCGGTTGAGATCTGCATAGCCGTCGAGCAAGTGGTGCGGGAGGATCGGGATCGGGGTCGAGCCCATCGAGAAAAATGATGACAGAAACGGCGCATAAGGCTTTTTCAAATGCACGATGATGGTGGCATCGTCGCGTTTCTCGATGCTTGTGATGTCGTCGTAGCCGGTCCGCGACGAGACGTTGTTGCGCGGATTCATGACTTGACGCCAGGTGAAGATGACGTCATCGGCGCTGAAGGGTGCGCCGTCTTGCCACTTGACACCGCGGCGGAGATGGTAGGTGAAGCGCAAGCCGTCGGGACTGATCCCGCCGTTGCGCAGCGTCGGCACATCGGTCGCGAGTTCCGGCACCCACGCATCGTGGTCGTCCACCCGGTATAGCCATGCGCCCCATAAAAGCGCCAGATCGACTTCAGCTTGCTGGTTGCCGACCAGCGGATTCAAGTTATCCGGTTCGTCGATCTCTGCAACGCGCAGTATGCCGTTTTGCGTCCAGGGATTGCCGCCGCCGCGACCGGCAGGGGCTTGTGTGGAGACCTTCGTGCAGCCGAGCGCAAGCAGCACGATGCATGTGGTCGTGAGGATTGCTGTTGCGACGCGAACCTTCATTCCACCACTTTCGTACCGGCGGCTTGTTCGTAGACATCCGCTACGGCGCTGTAGTCGTCACGTCCACGCCCGTTGGTGGACGCTTTGTCATAGAGATCGTAGGACTGTGCCGAGCTGAACATCGGGGCGCCCATCGCTCGGCCGGCGTCGAGTGCAGCGCGCAGATCTTTGCGCAACAAGTCGAGTGCAAATCCGCCGTGATGGCGATCCTCGAACCACGCTTTGGGAAGCCAGGTGTCGAGCAGATAATTCGATGCCGTCGCGGTTGCGAGCACGCGACGCAAGAGCGCGAGGTCGGCGCCGGCTTTCTTGGCGAACACGAGCCCTTCGACATCGGCGACCATGACGTTCGCGATGATGATCTGGTTGACGAGCTTGAACGTCTCACCCATGCCGGCCGGTCCCACGTGGGTCGGCGTCCCCATGGCGCGCAGCACCGGCTCCGCTTTCTCGTACGTGGCCTGCTCGCCGCCGGCCATGATCGTGAGTTGACCGGTCGCGGCGCGCGCAGGTCCTCCCGACACTGGAGCGTCGAGCATCTCCAATCCGCTCTGCACAGCGCGCTCGTGAAACGAGCGAGAGGCGACCGGAGAAATCGTGGACATGTCCACGACGATACTGCCGCGCCGCGCACCCCGGCTGATGCCACGGGGACCGAAGATCGCTTCTTCTACTTGCGGGGCATCGGGCACCATGGTGATCGTGAGCTGGCAGGCGGACGCGACGTCAGCAGGTGACCCGCTCTCTTGCGCGCCGCGCGCGAGCAAGCGTTCGAGGCCGGCGCGGTTTTTGTGCGCGCACGCGTACACCCTAAAGCCGGCGCGCAGCAGGGATTCGCCCATCGGCTCACCCATGGTCCCGACGCCGACCAGGCCGACAGTCTCAATCATCGCCGGCCTTCAGTTCGAAAACGGGCATGTGGATACCCGCGCTCGCTCATTCGTTTGGCGCTGCCTGCGCCGGGTAATGTGATGATGGGCGGCGCATGACGTGACCGCCCGCCAATTTTCTAACCGCCGCCCGCGCCGACTCTATCCGCGCTCGGTTCTACCATGAGCGCGGGGTCGAGGATTTTGTCGAGCTCGGCGTCGCTCAGCTTGGTCTTCTCGCGCGCGATCTCGCGCACGGTTTTGCCGGTGCTGGCCGCTTCTTTGGCGATGGCGGCTGCAGCGTCGTAGCCGATGATCGGTGCCAGCGCCGTGCCGATGGCAAGGCCGCGCTCGACCATCTCGGGCCCACGGCTCGTCGCCTTGAGCCCATCGACCGCTTGCGTCGCCAAGTTGCGCGACGCGGCTGCCAAAAGTTCAATCGTCTGCAACAGATCGTATCCTACGAGCGGCATGGTGAGATTGATCTCAAAATTGCCGCTTTGGCCGCCTACCGTGATCGTCGCATCGTTGCCGATCACTTGCGCGCACACCATGAGCACGGATTCCGAGATGACCGGGTTCACCTTGCCCGGCATGATGGACGATCCCGGCTGCACGGCAGGCAGTTCCAACTCGCCGATGCCCGCCCGAGGTCCGGATGCAAGCCAGCGGATGTCGTTGGCGATCTTGGTCAACGAGACCGCGATGACTTTGAGCATGCCGCTCGCGGCGACTGCGTTGTCGAGCGACGCCTGCGCTTGGAAGTGGTTGTTCGTCTCATGGATCGGCAGGCCGGTCAATTCGGCAAGCCGCGCGGTCGCGCGCCGTGCGAATTCGGGATGGGTGTTGATGCCCGTGCCCACCGCCGTGCCGCCCAACGCGACTTCTGACAGCTCGTCGATCGCGTAGCGTGCGCGTGCGATGCCGCGCTCGATCTGGCCCGCGTACCCTGAGAACTCTTGACCAAGACGGATGGGCGTCGCGTCTTGCAGATGCGTGCGGCCGGTCTTGATGATGCCCCAAAACTCTTTCGATTTGCGTTCTAGCGACGCTTTGAGCGTCTCCAATGCAGGGATCAGCGCCTCGTTGATCGCCACTGCAGCCGAGATGTGGACCGCAGTCGGTATGACATCGTTGGAAGACTGCCCGAAGTTCACGTGATCGTTCGGATGGATCTTCACCTTGTGCTCGCCACCGCTGCGGTTGGCGTGATGCGCGATGACCTCGTTCGCATTCATGTTCGTCGATGTGCCGGATCCCGTCTGGAAGACATCGAGCGGGAAATGATCGTCGAGCTTGCCGTCGGCGACATCGCGTGCGGCGGCGGCGATATGTTCGGCTGCCGCTTTGTCGACGAGGCCAAGCTCCGCGTTGGTCTGGGCGGCGGCCAACTTTATGAGGCCCAAGGCGCGGATGAACCGGCGCGGCAGGCGCAATCCGCTGATCGGGAAGTTCAGGACGGCCCGGTGGGTGCTGGCTCCATAGAGCGCGTGCTGGGGGACCTGCATTTCGCCCATGGAATCGCGCTCGGTGCGCGTCCCGGCCCCGTCGTTCTTCATCATACCTACCTCAAAAACGTCCGATGATTGGAAGTGAGGGATTGGCGTTCGTCGCCCCAGCTTTAGCGCCCCTGGGATGGGCGCGACGCAAGTCTTAAGCTGCCGCCGTCGTGCGGTCAAAGCGTTCGTAAAGGGTCCATGAGCGAGACAGGCGCGCTGTTCGAGTTCGTCGAGCCGGACGGCACGAGCCGCTGGGTCGCCAAACCCGGCGAGCAAACCACGTTTCCACTGTCCATCCGCAACGACACCGCGGAAGGGCATGAAGTCGCCGTGCTCGTCGAGGACCCTGCCAACTGGGCGTGGGCCGATCCGCAGCGCATCTCGCTCGATCCCGGCGACAGCACGACCGTGTCGATCGTCTTCGCGCCGCAAAAAGAGACAAGCATCGCTGCAGGGCAACACCAAGCGGCCATCCGACTGCGCGATCTCGAAGGCGTGATCTTCGCGGAATGTCTGCGTCCGTTCGAAGTCCAGGAGCGACAAGAGCTTTCGATGACGGTGACGCTACGCGGACCGCTCATGAGCTTCGGCATGGCCGAGGGCTTCGTCGTGCATTGCACGCTGGCCAACCGTGGGAACACCGACGTTACCGCGCGACCGGTCGGCGATCCGCATCCTGCGCTCACCTTTAGCGAGCGCACGGTCTCGGTGCCGTTCCGCGGCGAGGTGGCATTCGACATCGAGGTACGCTGGAACGCAGCGCGCCGCACCAATCATCCGGACGTCGTGACGCTGCGCGCGCCGTATCAAGGCGGCGAAGCCAAGGCGTCGATCGAGTGGCGCTTCATCGCTGATGCGCTCGAACCGTTCATGCCGATCTATTCGACCGCCGAGGAAGAGGAAGACGAGTTCCTCTCGATCTCGTGGCTGCCGCAGCCCGGTGAAGATGTGCTCGACCGGCGTTTACCGCAGATCCCGCCGGAAGAGTTGCCCGAAGGCACGGGCGCGCAGCTACTACAACCTGCCGCTACCGCGCCCGACGCCGAGGCCGCAGCGCACGCGAGCGAGCAGCAACCGCCCTCGCCGCCGGCGCCGCCGATCAGCCCGTCGCTTTTGACTCGTCGCTTGACGCCTGGCGCGCGTCGTATCAGCCCATGGTGGCCGCCGGCGCAAGTCATCGCCGGGCGCTGGCGCGTCAAGCCGCTGCCGATCCTCATGCTCATCATCGCGATCGAAGGGTTTCTCTTGGGGATGACTGAGGCCCAGCGCAACTATTACGCCTCGCCGGAACTGCGCGCGCCCGTGCGCGTCCAGCGCGTGCTGACGATGGGCTCCCATGCGGCACGAGCGATCGTCGGCGGCGCGGAGCATGCGATCTCGTTGACGCTGAACGCGGGCAAGACGCTCGAGCGGAGCATCCACTTCGGCCGCCGCGGTGCAGCGGCACCGTCAGTGCCGACCTTGTGGGGGCTGTCTGCACATTTCCTCAACCCGAGAATGCTGTCGGTGTCGTTCAACGAGAGCGGATGCACGCAAATCCAGCTGATCGTGGCATCTGGACCTGCCGTGCTCTACCACCGTGCGGTGGCGAGCGTGCCCGTGACGGTGCCCATTCACACGGGTCTCACCGACCCCTTGCGGATCACCGTCGTCGGCACGGCGCCGGGCGGTTTCGAGCTGCGCCAACACAGTTATCTACCGCTGCCTTCCGCCGACGGTAGCACACCACAAGAACAATAAACCCTTTGCGCGGAGGCGTCTCCTCAAGCCGCGGGAAATCGCATCGGCGATGACGAGCTTTGCTCGCGTGCTCGATGCAAACCCGGCGCTTCAGCGCCGGCTCTTCTTTTTGGCGCGCCGCTTTGTGCCGGGCGAGCGGATCGAGGATGCGCTCGGCGCCGTGGCGAGGCTCAACGCTTCGGGCATGTCGGCGTCGCTGGATTTCCTCGGCGAAGACGTCGCGCGCGAGGAAGAGGCCGAGGCCAATACGAGCGTGTACCGCCGGACGATCGAGCGCATCGCAGCCGGCGGACATGACGCAAACGTCTCCGTGAAGCTGACGGCGATCGGCCAATCGATCGCAGAGGATCTGGCACTGCGCAATCTCCAGACGATCGTGAGCGCAGCGCGGCCGCACAGCATGTTCATCCGGCTCGACATGGAAGGTTCGGCGACCGTCGACTCCACCTATCGCATCCTCGATCGAATGCGCTCGAGCTACGAGCACGTGGGCCCAGTGGTGCAGGCATACTTGCACCGCGCACAAGATGACGTCAGACGGCTGGTCGCGCAACACGTGCGCGTGCGGCTGTGCAAGGGCGCGTACAAGGAGCCGCCGCAGACGGCGATCCAGCGCATGCCGTTCATCCGTCGCAATTA
>JAFANK010000098.1 GCA_019232725.1 Vulcanimicrobiota bacterium
TGCGCCTCGAGATCCTCGGGATTGCAACCGGGCAACGACCCGGAACACGGCGCCGTGACGGGCGGCGGCACGGTCAAGCCGTTGCTGTAACAGCATGGCATCACGGCCGTCACGTCGACTTGATTGACCTTACCGGTAGCATTGGCGATGCTGCTGAACGTCGCGCGATATGCGGGCACGTCAAATGCAGAGATGGGCCCCGTGCCCACGATCCCAATCGTGATTCCATCACCCTTGCAGCACGTCGCGTTCAGGTTGTAGGCACCGATATAGTCAAACGCGGCCGCGAGTTGGAACGGCGACAATCCGAACAGAAAACCGCCGCCAAAACCTTGATACGGAGAAAAAGATCCACCCACATCGAGGTGCCGTCGGAAGTGGCGGAAGGTGACCATGCCACCGAGCCCCCGAACGGCAAGCGGCATGCCAAAGCGCGGTGCGGCCGTCACCGCGTAAAACGTGACGCCGTTTTTGCGGTACCAGCCGAAATGCGTGCCAAAAGCTCGCTCCACAAGCGCTTGTGTGCCGACGACGCGGATCATCTCCCGTTGTCTCCATGCTCGCACGCCCAGGCCTTGGTTCCAGAAGTACTGCAGCGCGCGTGCATAGTCGGCCGATGACGCGCCATACGCATCAGCGATTTGTTGCGGCGTGAGAAAGCGCCGGTAATAGAGCGAATGCGGATCGTTCGCCGCAGCCGCGTACAGCAAAAGCCCGGCCTCGTTGCGCATTTGCATGGAGACGTTGACGCTCATGATGCCGAGATGCGCGGGCCCAAGGTAGGTCGCGCCTTGGAGATCCTCGGCTCCATAGGGAGCGGTGTAGACAGCGCCATGCGATGTCGTGACGGCCGGCGGGCCAAACACCGGCTGCCGCACGATAGGACGCAGCCATCCCGGACCGTCAGCCGTGAAGGTGCCTGCCGATGCCATGGAAGGAAGAGCGACTGCCATCATCCCGAGTACCAGGATCCAGCGCTTCATGAGTGGTTCCCCCGTTGCAGATACTCGTGGAGATGAACTAGCTGTTGCTTGAGCACGGCGAAGCGCCAGCGCTCGAGCCGCGCTCTCGCCAGCACGAGCTGCGGCGCCAATGAAGCGCGGGCCTCGCTCGCGCTCATCACGTGCGCCACGGACGATGACCGAGCAGCAGCATGCAGGCCGATCAATTCGGTGAACACATTTGTCTGAACCGGGACGTTGCCTAATGCGGCGAAGCCCGATTGCCCCGTGAAGTCATAGAAGATATCGAGCGTGTCGGAGATACGCTGGCACACCGGGCCGACACTTGTCACCCAGGTATCGGTCGTCTCATTGTCAAGCAGACCGAAGATCGTGTCGAGTTGCGTCTCTTGTTGCTGGACGTGGACTCCGCTCGACCCGAACGCCGGTGCGACACAACCGGCGGGAATCGCTTGCAGCCCCAGATTGGTCGACTTGTCGCTGGCCAACGTCGGTGATGGCGCGTACCACGCAGTCACGGGTATGACTTGCGGCGGGGGCGTGGGAGGCGATGCACCGTGTGCGCTGAGCGTGTAGTTGACGACCCCGCCGGATTGCACGGGAACGGTGATCTGGGTCCCCGTACCGCCGAGGCCGGCGAACACCACGGGCACGATCGCGGTGCCAGAGCCATCGGCATTGAGCGTGGCGGTCGTCGTCCCCGCGACCTCGGTCTTGGTCAAGCTGTACGAACCATCGGGATTGATCGTCTGCGCGATGACCGTGCCGTCGGGATCATTTTCGGAGATGATCGACGACGCGTTGTTCGACCAGCCGGCACCCAAGGGGACTTGACCGATGACGCCGTTACCGGCCAAGTATTGGACGTCCATCACGACGCCGTTGCTGTCGGTCGAGTGGTAGCCGATATTCACGATATTCCCGGTCGACGACGGAAACTTGATGTAGTTATCCGTGTTGGTGGTGATGAGCTGCAAGGGCGCCGTGTCTGTTTCCGCCGTCTTGTAATTGGTTGCGATCTGACCGTGGAATGGTCCGGCGCTTGGGATCACACTGATGGTCTGGCCGACGGTGCTGTTGATGACCTGCACCGGGGGTGTCGGCGTCGGGAAGGTGCGCGTGGTGCGCTGTGTGGACGTGCCTGAGAGCGTGAACGACGTGCAGCCTCCGGACGGACACACAAACGGCGACACGGTGGGCGTCGGGCTCGGCGAGACGACTGGTGGCGGCGGATTGAGCGATCCACCACCTCCCCCACCGCCACCTCCGCCGCCGCACGCAGCGATAGCACTAATGGCCGCCAGCATGAGAGCGGCAACTGTAAGACCACGGAACCTCATAAGAACTGCCCGCCGTTACTCAAACGTCGATGAATAGCCGCGGGCAATGCCAAGCACGAACCCGAGACCGAAGTATTGCCGTTTCGCAAACTGCCCGATACTTCCCCACTCTGGCGCTCACAATTAGGCGGGTAGACCTAGTGCGCGTCGCGTCGGAGTGGGCAAATGCGGCTAGTCGCCGAACCTTTCAGCGATGAAGTGGGACGTCAGTCAGAAGCTGAAAAACGTCCGTTGCTGGGCGACGGCGCTGGCTGCTTTCATTTTCCTGTTCGCCATCGCGTCGTGGGGTATGCCCAGTACTGCGCACGATCAAAGCGTCTCGACGCCGCCGCCGTTGCCGGCGCTGCCGAGTCCACCGCCCCCAACGCCGTACGCATTTCCGTCGCCCTCGCCCAGCCCGACGCCGACGCCCAAAGAGTCGCTCACGCCCGACCAGATCCTGGAGCGGACCGAGGAGGCGCTGCGCGGCAATCCCGATCCTCCTTATATAACCTATAAGATGCACGAGATCTTCGTACATCATGGCAAGACCCACGAGTACGACTACCAAGTCTGGTACCGCAGCGACGGTAAAGGCCTCATGCAGAACTTGGCGCCCGGCAGACGTGGTAAGAATGAAACTTTCTTCGGGTACCCGTTCCCCTCAGCGCCCGACAACAACATCTTGCTCTACGCGACGCCGCCGCCTCAGACGACCCCACCACCACCGATCGGCACGTCAGCTACGGGGAGTGCGGCACCGGTGATCTCGCACGAGCATGTGACAGGGGACCGGTACTATATCGTCTCATACGACGGCCTTGAAAATTATCGCGGCAAGACCGTGTACCACTTGGCGTTGCGCGCGGTGAAAGACGAGCAGAAACATCCTTGGACGGATCTGTGGGTGGACATCGACAGTTTCCAAGTATGGAAGGCGCACGGTGATGCGTCGGGCAGTTCCGGGCCGCTCACTGGCCGCGCAGTCGTCGACGTTGAGTTTGCGCCTATCGGAAATTATTGGTTGGTGAAGCAGGCTGCAGCGGACGGCGAGGGCAGACTCGGCCCGATTTCTGATAGCGGGCACTATGAATACTATTTTTCTGACTTCGGTTTTCCGAATACCCTACCAGACTGGTACTTCAACGAGGCGGACTTCGACAGGCATCGTCCCTGAAGACGCAACGCATCGATGAGGACGAAGTCTGCCGTCAATACGTTATGGTATTGACCAGGCCAGCGCTTGGCGGGAAAGCCTGGGGGAGGAGGCCGGCCGTGCGAGAGATCGGACCATTCGAGAAACGGAACCAGCGCAGCGATGCGCCGGTCACCAAAAGACCGAAGCCCGACTTCGTGCGAACCACGCTCAACGCGCGAGAGCTCCACGCGTATTACATCGCGCTGATCTCATCGCCCACGTTAGGAATGGTCCGCAACAAACTCAAACTACAGACGTTGAACTAGCGCTTTCATAAAATTCAAATAAATCGTACGCTGGCAAGGGCGCGACCCTCATGGTCGCGCCCTTGCCGTTTCTGCTCGCTATCTCAGGTAGCGCCAGGATCGGGGCGGCCGTCGCGCCCACCCCGCTCGCGCACGAGTGCTGCGACCTCGCGGTCACCCCGCTGCTCGAGACCGCTCGTGACTCCCTGGAGATCTGCGGCATCTTTGTTTTGGGCGAACTTCCACGCGCCCTCAAGCGTCTCGATGCGGATCTCGAACCCGACGATAGCCGAGAGCATCGCCCGCACGTAGTCCTCGGGTGCATCATCGACAGCCCAGGGATGGGTGGCGGCGGATTCCATGATCGTCGTCGATCGATACACGATGTCATGTAGCCTTTTTGGATCGTCGAAGAACGCGATCGGGCCACGAGCTTGCACGGCCAGATAGTGCCAGGTGGGCACGACTTTGCCGGTTATCCGTTTTGTCTCATAAAAAGATGGGGTGATGTACGCATACGGGCCGACAAATGTGGCAAGCGCGCGGATCGTCGGATCCGTTTTCTGCCACTGGGGGTTGGCGCGGGCGATGTGGCCGAAGACCGTGCCGTTCGAGCCTGTTGCCTTATCGATGAACATCGGTATGTGGGTTGCGATCGGGCCGTCGGCGCCGACGGTCACGAGCGTACCGAAGCGAACCTCGTCGATGGCGCGCTGCAGCACATCCAAATTCCGTTCGCGGTTGTGCGTTGGCACGTACATGCCCAAGGTTTGGCCGATGCCGCGCCCATCCCATGCGCGCCCATGTAAAGGCGGCACTTCCCATGCCGCCTACGGGCATGTAGAGGCCGCACTTCAGGTGCGGCCTATGTAGAGGGCAGCACGTAATGTGGGGGCGGCACTTTACGTGCCGCCCTCTCGTTTAAGCTCCGAGCTGTGCGATGATCTGTGCGCAGAGCGACTTGAGCACGGGATCGGTGGCGAGCTTCGCCGCGGTCTCGAACGCGGTCTTGGCAGCTGCGTCGTCGCCCTGCCGTAACCGGATAGCGCCGCGCAGGAAGTAGGCCTTCGCATAGTCGCTGTTGAGCTTGAGCGCGGCGTTCGTGTCGACGTCGGCGGCCACGAGATTGCCGGTCCGGTATTCCGCTAGTGCCTTGTCGTAATGTGCCTGCACGTACTGCGGATGCAGCAGTGACGCGACGGCGAATTGATCGACCGCCTTGTCCGTCTGGCCCGCCATGTAGTTGGAGAGTCCCATGTCGAAATGGGCGCGCACCGACGACGGATGCGCCACGATGATCTGTTGGAAGATCGTCTTGGCGTCGTCCAGCTCGTTCAGCGCGATCTCGGTGACGCCGAGGTTGAAGAGCGCGGGGACGAAGTCCGGATTGAGTTTCAAACAGTGCCGGAAATCGTCGGCCGCGGCACTGTAGTTGCCCAGGGCGTAGTAGACGAGTCCGCGGTCGTAGAGCGCATCGATGTTATCGGTGCTGAGCGACAGCGCGTCATTGAGCTTGCCGAGCGATGCCTGGTAGTCGCCGCTGTGGTAGTCCGTGATGCCATCGCTGACAAGTGAATCCACGTGCAGCCGATGGAAAAAACCATCGGCAGACGCCACGCCGAGCGTCGCGAGTGCGATGCCGCACGTGGCCAAAGCGGCCAAGAGCAACCGGCGCATGTCAGTACCCTCCTCCGAACGTGTGCGTGCCGTCGTTATACAGGCCGCCGATCATCGTGCTCGCGGTGACTTCGCCTTTGGCTTGGTCCTCGCTGATGCCGCCGGGCCCTACCGGATCGATGAGCTCGTACGGGCTCTCATCGGCAAGCAGTTGGGGTAATGTCAGCGCGTGGTCGACCATGGTGATGGCGCTCGGTGTTGAAGCGGCTGCCGGTGCAGACGTTCTCGCGATGGTCGCGCCGGCTATGGCTGCTGTCGCGGCGATGCAAGCGACCACCCAGAGTCGTGTGAAGCGCCCCGCTGTGGTTTGTCGTTTCATGATGTGCTCCGATCTACCCCGTTTACTCTTACGTGAGCATCGCCGGCAGCCGCACGGTGAACGTGCTGCCTCGGCCGAGCGCACTGCTCACGGTGACCTCACCGCCGTGTGCGCGCGCGATCCAACGGCACAGCGGCAGCCCGAGGCCGTGCACCGCACCCACTCCATTGTGCAGCGCTCCGTTGCTGCTCTGATAGCGCTGGAAAATGCGTTCGAAGTCGCTTGCGGCGATGCCGTCGCCGGCATCACGCACGGCGACAAAAGCGGTGTCGCGCTGCTGCCACACGGACACGTCGATCGCCGTCGCTTCCTTGCCGTGTTTGATCGCGTTGTCCACGAGATTGCCGACGAGTTGCGAGAGTTTGAGCTCGTCACCCATCACGACCGCGCTTTCCGCGCGGCCCAAGTTGAGTTCCATACGCCGGGCAGCGGCGAGCGGCTGCAGGTCACGCAAGACGCCGTTGACGACCGCGCGCAGGTCGGTGGGCTCGCGATCCAGCGCGCTGTCGGCGTCCAAGTGCGATAGCGTGATGAGCTGATCGATCAGACGCTGCATCCGCTGCGCCTGCTCGTCGATGATCTGGATGCGCTCGCAGTACTCCTCGGGCAGCGATCCACAATCGGCAAGCGCGACCGACGTCTCCGTGCGGATGACCGCTAGCGGCGTGCGCAGATCGTGCGAGGCGTCGTTGGTGAACTGGCGCTGCAATGCGATCGCCTGCTCGAGCGGCCGCAGCGTGATCTTGGCCAAAAATGCGGACACGGCCACCACGAGCACGAGGCCGGCAGCGTTGGCGATGGCAAGGCGAACGATGTAGTTCTTCAGCATATGATGTGCCGCTGCGAGCATCGCGGGATCGTCGCGGAATGGTTCGACGTCCTGCCAGACCACGGTCGAGAGCAACCCATAGACGATCACCGAGAACGCGGCAAGCAATAGGAATAACAGGCCGGCATATGCCAGCGTGAGGCGCACTCGAGGCGCGCCGATGTTTGCAGTCACGCCCCGCTTGTCGATCATGTCTTGTCGATGGTGTATCCCACGCCTCGCACGGTTCGGATGATCTGATCGCCGCAAGCCGCACTGAGCTTGCGCCGTAGCATCTTGACGTAGACTTCGAGGATGTTGCTGCTCTCTCCGTGATCGCCGCCCCACAACCGATCCAAAATGGCGTCTTTGGTGAGCACGATGCCGGCATTTTCCAGCAGGTAGAGCGCCAGGCGGTACTCGGTGCGGGTCAGGTGGATGACTTTCCCGTCGCATGTCGTCTGGTGGCGCAGCACGTCGATCGAGAGTTTGCCGGCCGTGACCGTCCGTGGCTTGACGTCATTCTGGGGGCGGCGCAAGAGCGCGTGCACGCGTGCCAGCAGCTCGGGGAACGCGAACGGCTTGGGCAGATAGTCATCTGCGCCGCTGTTCAGCCCGGTGACGCGATCGCCAACAGCATTGCGCGCCGTCAACATCAGGATCGGCGTCGAGATGCCTTGACGGCGCGCTTCGGCGCAGATGGAGATGCCGTCGCGCCTGGGCAAGAGCACGTCCAAGATCGCCACTTGATAATCGTTGCCGCAGAGTTCGTTCAAACCGTTCTCGCCGTCACCGACGGCAGTTACCGCGAACTTCTGGGCCTCGAGCGCACGCCGCAGCGAGGAGGATAGGCTCGGATCGTCTTCGACTAGCAACACTCTCATCTGCGATAGATTCGCCATGCTCGCGAGCGGCAGCCTGCGCTCGGCTGCACGTTGCTTTCACGGCCTTTTCAGCTAGCGGAGACGCTGGCTAATCACCACCGTCGGCCGCTTCGATCTCGCCTTCCTCGAAGGCGAAGGTGCCGGTTGGGAAACGCACGAGGTAGGGCATGTACGGACCATTGTTGATGCTCTCGAGCACACCCACCGCGCCCTTATCGACCTTGCCGCCCTCGCCAAGGTCGAGCGAGCGTAGCGCGCGCACGCGCTGTCCGACGTCCATCCGTAGGCCTTCCCGGGCAGTGACGGCGGCCCTCCAGGGTACGGTGCGAGCGTTGTTTTTAGGCCTGCACGCACGTCGCCGCCAACACTTTCGTCCACCGGGATGTCACAAACGCCTCAATCCCCGGTCAAGTGTACAGAGGTAGAATGATTGTATGAAGTGGGTTGTCGCACTCGCGCTCGTGATAGCGTCGGCGTCCATCGTGTTGCCCGCTCTCGTCCGCCAGAGCGACGTCACCGTTCCCGATAAGCTCGATCGGATCCACGAACTCGCTTCTTTCTAACGCCGGTCTGAAGGACCGGGCGCTCCCCGACAGTTAACTCGTCCCCTGGCGTCGCTTCGACAGGGGGTAGAATATGCGTCTCTTCGGTCGTGTCAAGACTCGGTTGCCGCTGTATTGCACCGGGTTAGCGGTCGTGACTGCGCTTGCGGGAATCGTGCTTGGCCTCAAACCCGCGAGTGCCGCCGGTGGCGGTTTGGCCTACGATGAGATCTCGAGGATGGTCATCACGAGCCAAGGCAGCGGTCCTCCGGAGGCGGGAAGTTATGCCAACGGATCATTCGGAGCTGACTTTCAAGCCGCCGTTAACGCAGCGGCCCCACCGAAGGAGCATCATGGGATGTTTGGCTCCATCCAAAACGCCATGGCGATGGGCGAGCAAGCAATGAACCTGATCAAAGTCGGCACCCCATCGACGCATTACTATCTCAATGGATGGGAGCGCACGGACGACCCCGGACAAAAGACAGCGACCATCTACCGGGGCGACTTGCACCAGACCATCCATCTCGATCTGGCGAACAAGACCTACTATATAGAAACGCCGGATGAGAAGGTATTCGAATCTGGTCCGCCGCCGCCCATGGCAAAACCAAACGGCACGCCACCGCCCGCACAGCCGGGCACGGCGAAGATGACGATCAGTGCGACGAGTGCTGGGCTCGGGCCGAAAACCCTCGACGGCCAGTCGACGAACGGCTACAAGCAGACCCTCAAGATGACGGTGACCAACGCGACAGGTTCCTGCTCAAACGGCAGCTTTGGTATGGCGATGACAGAGTTCATCTCGCGATACCCAGAGCCGACCGTTTCAACATCCAGCGGCAAAGCGATACCGCAGAAATCGTCCTATGATCCAGAGCAGATGGGCGTGAAGCCCGGCTGCAAGCCGACGGTGACAGCGCGCACCAAGGTCGGACCATTGCCGCCATCGGGCATGTTCGCGTTATGGACGTTCATGGACATGAGCGGTAGCATGAATTCCACACCGCAGCAGTCTGCCAATGTTCCTGCTGGGTCGGGGTTCGGCTTCCTTGTCGAACGTGGCAACGTGCGCACGCTCGGAGCTAGCGACGCGTCGCTATTCCAAGTGCCTGCAGGCTTCACAAAAGTCACCGAGCCGAGTTCGAACCAGTGATGTAGGGTGGGCACTATGTATGTGCCCATCTTTGGGTCGGCACTTTACGTGCCGACCTCTTTCTTTGCGTTCGATTCGTCCTCTACGAGAACCGCCGACGACCCGAGATGCGCGCGGCCGTGCGGTGACGTGAGATCCTGCAACGGTCCGATCGGCACGATGCGCGTCGGATTGATGTCGTCATGCGTCACGTAATAATGCCGCTTGATATGATCGAAGAACACGGTATCCGCGACGCCGGGGATCTGGTAGAGGTCTTTGAGATAGCCGAACAAGTTCGGATAGTCATAGATGCGGCGCAGGTTGCATTTGAAATGCCCGACGTACACGGCATCGAAGCGCACGAGCGTCACAAACAGGCGCCAGTCCGTCTCAACGGGGCGCGGCCCGAACAAATAGCGGCGTGACGCCAAGCGCTCTTCGAGCGCATCGAGCATCTCGAAGACACGACGCGCGGCATGCTCGTATGCTTTCTGCGTCGTCGCAAAGCCGGCGCGATAGACGCCGTTGTTCACGGACTCGTAGATCTGGCGGTTGAGCTCGTCGATGCCCTGGCGGTGCTCCACGGGGTACAAATCGATCTTGTTGTTGGCGAGCGGCTCGAAATCGATTTCGAACATGCGCATGATATCGTCTTCCGAGTTGTTGACGATACGCTTGGTCTGCTTGTCCCAGAGCACCGGCACGGTCACGCGCTGGCGGTAAGCCGGATCGCTCGCAAGATATGCCTGGCTCAAAAACGCGAAGCCGTTGATCGGATCCTTCGTATGATGCGGACCGTCGCGGAACGCCCACCCGCGTTCGTCGCGGATGGGATCGACGACGGTCATCCCGATCGCATCCTCCAACCCCCGAAGCATCCGCACGATAATCGTCCGATGCGCCCACGGACAGGCATATGACACGTAGAGATGATAACGGCCGGCCACGACCGGATATTCGGATCGCCCATCCGCTGACACCCAGCCGCGGAACAGGTCTTCTTGCCGGACGAACTCGCCTTCAAACGAGATTTCCTCTGGGAATTGCGCTTTGACGCTCATGACGGTGACTTGCACGTCATGAGCGTCTTGCCCCTCAACGGATAAGCGCGTTCTACGGAGCGCTTACTGCAGCGCGATGTCTTCGGTGAACGAGCTCTCGCCAGCTTGGGTATTCGTCTGATGGGTCTCACCCTTGAACGCCACGACGAGGTGGTTGACCGCATCGTAATCGCCAGTGAAGTTGCGTTTTGACGTCATATTCTCAGAGGCGAAGTGCGAGTTCATGGTGATGACAAAGACGTCGTGCCCAGCGATGTGATCGGTTCCCGTGACTGCAAACGTCCACGTGGTCGAGGACGTGGCATCCACAAGCCGCCAGCTGTCCCCGGTCTTGAACGCGCTGCGCTTGGAACATCCGAGCGCGAACTCATTGAAGTTGTCGATACGATGAGCGATCAAGCCGCCGGCATAGTTGGCCTTGGTGTGCGCCGCCTCTGCTTGCTGTTGTGCTTGCGATTCACCGACGGTCGGGGCGGTCGGCGGGTCGTATTTCGGAACGATGCCGCCATCCGGGAGAATCTTGGCCTCGAGGTCTTGCCCCATGTTGGCCATCGACTTGGCGACCATCGAGTTCGTGCTCGGTGCCATCGTCGTGACGGCGGTGCCGGTCGCATGCGCGCTCCCATCAGGGTCGACGGCGTCGACATGCAGGGTCAGCGTTACGAACATGCCGTTCATCATGGCCTGATTAGCTTCATACTGCGCGCGCACCATCGCCGGCATATTGGCGGTTGGCGCTTGCGACGTGCCCTTGAAGATATAGACATATTGATCGCCGACGGCGCGCTCGGCTGCCGATGAGCGGACCGCGGCGCACATCAAACAAAACGCGGCGACGATCGCCAGGCGGGTCGGTGTCAAACGATGCATCAGTCGTGCTCCTCTGTGAAATCAGGTGGTGTTGAGAACAAGGTGGTTAGATCCTGTGGGGTGAGCGTGCGGAGGTTGCCGAGCTCCGTCACCAAGATGAGATCGCCCGCGATGCTCGGCCGTATCGCCGTGCTGCGATAGAGCACAAGCTTACCGGGTTCAAAGCTCGATGCGGTCGTCGTGGGTTGGCAGGCGCTGTTCAGCACGCTCGACGGGTCGGGCGGCTTGGCGATGTGATTGTCTGGATCCGGAAGATCGGATACGTACTCGGTGATCTCGATGGCGTGCGTTCCAGTATTGCAGAACCCCAGGTCCTGCGTCGTCTCGATACTGCCGGAAAGACGATACCCTCGGACCGCGCGATGATCGATCGACGCGGGTGCGAGTGTGCTCGATGACGGGGTGCCGACGATCGTGGCAGTCGGCGGAGGCGTCGCATCCACGGTGTAGGTGGCCATCGCGGGATCGTCGCGTTCCACCGAATAGGTATTGTTGCCATAATCCAGCGAGATCGTGAGGCCCTGCTCCGGCTTGACGATGGTTGCGTGTTGCCCAGCCGTCGTTCGCGTCCAGCCGTGGTAGTATGCAAGTCCCGTCCGCCTGCCGGCCGCCATGATTGCGCGGCTCTGCGCCCGCTGTTCCTCTTGCGCGTGCTGCTGCGCGGCGTTCGCCGCCGCACCGGCCGCCATCGATGCTCCCATGGAGACAAACGCACCAACGGCTGGTATCAGGCTGAGCAACCCGCTCAGCGCGCCGATCGCTCTGCCTGTGTTCGCCGCACCTGCCGGATTGGACAGCTTGAAAGGCGGCAGTTTGGTGATGAGTTCCGCATCCGCATCGAAGTTGTCGATCGGCGGAGGCGTGCCGGAGATGATGACCTTGGAGATGGCATCGTATGCGAGATTCAGCTGCGTTGCATGCGCGGTCGCAGCTCCCGGCGGCACGCCGGCCGGTGATGGCTCTTGACACGATCCGGCATTGACGAGCGCGAGCGCGAAAAGCACCCCAACCAAGGCAACTGCTGTAAGTGACCGCATGGCTTGTGACGTGCATTTGCGCCGTCGCCCCAAAGGTGCCCTGTGTCACGGAGAGCTCTAGAGTGGCTGTTCCAGGAGTACCGAGACCTTCGTCGGTCGAGCGCACGAACTCGATCGGATTGCGCGCGTTTTTCGCGGTGCGGTGGATGACCTGGTTGCACGGCCAACGGACTCGTCGGCACACGGTGAGCTTGGAGTGTGCGATGTCGCGGTCTCGATCGAAGGTACACACGGCGCACGCGTCGCGATCGCCATGCTGCAGCCCGCATGACGTCGATATTCAAAAAAACCGGCGTTGCATCGCCCACACAGATCGCGACGCGAATGGCCTTGCAAAGGCAATAACGCGGCTAGGTTCGCGTCGCAGTGCGCCGAAAAGTGCGCTGATGTCGCACTCAAGCGGCGCCTCGCAGGCCGCTGCCACGGCGCTGCCTAGTGGAACGGTGACCTTTTTGTTCACCGATATCGAAGGCAGCACGCAACGCTGGGAATCTCACCGTTCTGAGATGGAAAGCGCGGTCAGCCGTCATGATGCGCTGCTACGCGCAGCGGTGACGGCGCATGGTGGCGTCGTGTTCAAGACGGACGGGGATGCGGTCTGCGCCG
>JAFANK010000123.1 GCA_019232725.1 Vulcanimicrobiota bacterium
GGCCGCGTTGGGCGGTGTGCCCGCGTGCAGCGCCCGCGTGCGAAATCCAAATTTCCGGTCATCCATGCAGGGGAATACGCGGAGCTGCCCTCAGGCTCCGTCAGATGGTGACGCGCACGACCTCTTTGAGCGTCGTTTCGCCGGCCACGAGGCGGCGAAGCGCATCGTCACGCAGATCGGCGAAACCCTTCGCAGAGACGTAGTCGAGCAGCTGGTTTGAGTCGGCGCCGCGGGCGATGAGCCGGCGCAGGCCGTCATCGACGGCGATGACCTCATGCACGCCGAGGCGTCCAGCATACCCCGTGTCGTGGCAGTTGCGGCAACCCGTGCCGCGGCGCAGCGTGGTCGGTGCCACGAGCGGCATCAACTCTTGCAGCAACACCGCTTCATCTTCTGCTACTTCGTATTCTTGGTTGCACCGGGGGCAGATCTGCCGCACCAGCCGCTGCCCGATCACACCGATGAGCGATGACCCGATGAGGGCGGGGTCGACGCCGATGTCCACAAGACGCGTGATCGCTTGCACGGCGCTATTGGTGTGCAAGGTCGAGAGCAGCAAGTGGCCAGTCAGCGCTGCTCGGACGGCCAAGTCTGCCGTCTCCCGGTCGCGGATCTCACCCACGTAGATGATGTCCGGGTCCTGACGCAAGAGCGAACGCAGCACGGAGGCAAACGTCAGGCCTCGTTTGACATTGATCTCGACTTGGTTGACGCCATTGACCCGATACTCGACCGGATCTTCGATGGTCGTGATGTTGCCTAAACCATCGTTGATTTCTTGGAGACAGGCGAAAAGCGTCGTCGACTTACCCGAGCCGGTCGGCCCGCAGCACAAGATCATGCCGTACGGACGGCGGATGAGCGGCGCGAATATCTCGTAGTTCTGATCGCTGAACCCGATCGCTTTGAGATCTTTGAACGCCGGATTCTTCTCGAGCAACCGGATGACGATTTTCTCGCCGTTGACCGTGGGCAGCGATGCGATACGCAAGTCCGTCTCGCGCTTGAGATAGCGCATCGAGGCACGGCCGTCCTGAGGCACATGGCGGATCGTGATGTCCATGCGCGCCATGATCTTGATGCGCGACACGACGGCCGGATAGATAGGCCGTGGCAGTTTGCGGATCTCCTGCAGCACGCCGTCCATGCGGAAGCGCACGCGCACGGTGTCATGATACGGCTCGAGGTGGATGTCGCTCGCTTTGTACTCGGTCGCGGTCCGCAGAATCGACTCGACCAGCGAGACGATCGGCGTCGCGTCCGACATCTTGCGCAGCGCCTCGAGATCTTCGACCTCGGTGCCTTCCTGCGCCAACCCCTCTGCCGACACTGCAGGCAGCCCTTGCAACAGCCGGTCGACCGAATAGAGCGTCGTGCCGTGGTAGATCTCGTTGATCGCCTTCTCGACGTCTTCGATCAGCGCAAAGCGGATCTCGACCTGATGCTTTGCTCGCAACAAGATGAGATCGAGCGTCGGCAGATCGAGCGGGTCCGCCATCGCGACGGTCAGCTTGTCGCCCTCTAGCCGGACGGGCACGATGTAGCCAGTCGTCGCCACGCTGACCGGAATCGTCTCGGCTGCATTTGGATCTGGCCGCTCGCGTGACAAATCGATGTACGGCACACCGAACACGGCGCTCAGATAATCATCAAGCCCTTCAAACGTGCACGCGCCGATCTCGACGAGCGTTTCGCGCAGGGAGCGGCCCTCATGCAGACGCGCGTAGAGCAGCTTATCCGTGTCGAGCGGCGATAGTTTGTGGGTCTGTTCGATGCGGCGGACGACGCGCATGTAGTAGCTATGGTGCGCGGGCGTGAGCGGTTCGCTCCCCGCAACCCTCGGCTCAGCGTCCATGCGCTTGGAGAATACTTGCTCGCCGTTGTTCGGCGAATAGATGGCCTCGAAGAGCGCAAAGCGTTCGCTCGATCCGAGGTTTTGGAAATGCACGCCGTAAGTGATCGTGGCATCCAGGCCCGCTTCACGCCACACGATCTCTATCGGCGTGCGAACCTGCTCCCCGCTCGGAATCGAGATCTGCGCGAGCCCGCGCGTGCCAATGGCAAACTCCGCGACTGTGGAAAGGCGCATGCCGCCAGCGCTGATGTCAGAC
>JAFANK010000147.1 GCA_019232725.1 Vulcanimicrobiota bacterium
ACGCCGTCGGTGATGATGAACTTGGTCATGTCCGGCGGCAACGATGCAAGCTTGGCCTCGAGATCGGCCATGTCCGAGTGCTTGTAACGCAGGCGCTGCGCCTGGGTCGCGAGGCGACAACCATCGATGATCGAGGCGTGGTTCAGCTCATCTGACAAAATCGCCGTGCCCGCGATGGCCACCGTCGGGATCAGCCCCTCATTCGCCGTCCAGCATGAGACGTATGTCAGCGACGCGGGCATGCTGAAGAACGATGCGATCTTCTCTTCGACCTGCCGGTGGATGTCAAAAGTGCCGCAGATAAAACGCACGCTCGCCGTGCCGGCCCCGTACTTTCGCAAACCTTCGATACCCGCTTCGACCACACGCGGATTGTCCGCCAAACCCAGGTAGTTGTTCGAGGACAGCACGATGATCTCGCCCGCCTCTTCCATGCGGACCTCTGCGTCCATCGGTGTCGTGAGATGACGCAGCGTCTTATACGTGCCGGCAGCGCGTAGTGCGTCGAGTTCGGTCTTGAGCTTACGGTCATACGCCGAATTCATGGCTCTCCTTCATTCACGTCGATCACGATTTTAACTGCCTGCCCGCTTTTGAGCAGTTCGAAGGCCTCGGCATAGCGCTCGAGCGGTACGACATGCGTGATGATCGGCGAAAGGTCGACGCGGCCTGCCGTGACCAGCGCTTGCATCTGATACCATGTCTCGAACATCTTGCGCCCATTGATGCCCAGCACGGTCAAGCCTTTGAAGATGATGTTCTCCGCGAGGTTCATGCTGACGTTGTCCGAGGGCAAGCCGAGCAACGCCGCGCGACCACCATTGCGCACCATGCTCAAACCCTGATTGATCGCAGCGCCGCTGCCGCTCATCTCGAGCAGGACATCTGCGCCGTGCCCTCCGGTCAACGCATACACGGTCTCGCGCAAGCCGGGCGTGCGGGCATCAAAGACTTCGTCTGCCCCGAGCGTCTTGGCAAGCGCAAGTTTTTGTGGATTGACATCGATCGCGATGAGCCGTGCTGCCCCGGCCGCGCGCGCCACGGGAATGGCCATGAGGCCGATCGATCCCACGCCCGTGATCACCACGCTCTTGGCACTGACGCCTGCCGTCATCACCGTGTGCACGGCATTGCCAAGCGGATCGAACACCGCGGCCCACTCGTCAGGAACTGCGGGATCGAGTTTCCAGATGTTGTGCTCTGGCACCGCGACGTAGTCGGCGAACGCGCCATCCCGGTCGATGCCCAAGATCTGGACGTGCTCGCAGATATATTCCTGACCCGTCCTGCACAGCAAGCACGCGCCGCACGAGATGTGGCCCTCGGCTGCAACGCGGTCGCCGACAGCGACGTTGCGGACTGCATCACCCACTGCCGCGACGGTACCCATGAACTCGTGGCCCACGATGACCGGCGGGTGCACGCGGCCCTGCGACCATTTGTCCCAGTCCCAGATGTGGCCGTCCGTGCCGCAAATCCCGGCTTTGCGCACGCTGACCAGCACGTCCGTCGGACCAATGCGAGGAACCGGTACTTGCTTGAGCGACAAGCCTGGACCGGCTTTTTCCTTGACGAGGGCGCGCATCGTCGAGGGCAGCTTGTCGCCCCTCGCCTTGATAGGGGCGCGTAGCGGAGATGACGTTGACATCGTGCGAGACTGCGTCGGTGTCCGGCGGCGGACCTTTGTCCGGGTCGGACGCTGCGTAGGGCGTGACACCCGCAACGCCAAACGCGTGCACCACGCTTATGGGTGGCAAGAAACGAAAGCGCAAGAAGCGCGTGTCGGCGCGTCACATCCAGGAGCTTGCCGACTCGATCGCGATCCAGCGCCGCCGCGCGATGCGGCCGACGCTCCCTACCAACGCGCAAGCGCGGATCAGCGAGTCGCTCGCTGAGAAGCGGTTGAAGGTCGAGCGAAAGCGTCGTCAACGCGGCGAGTGGGAAGATCTGTGAGCCGCCCGCAGGGCATCCGGCGGTAGGCCAGAATCTGCTCGAACGCACGTTCGTACCGTGCGCCCGCCTATGCTGACTATAGATGAAGTGTTGGGGCGACACGGCCGCATGGCCGGCGCGCTTGCCGGCTACGAATACCGGCCGGCGCAGATCGCCATGGGCAAACTGGTCAACCGCGGCTTCCTCGAGCACGTTCACGTCATGGTCGAGGCCGGCACCGGCACCGGCAAGTCCTATGGATATTTGGTGCCGGCCCTGCTGTCCGGCCAACGCATCGTGATCTCGACGGCAACGCTTGCGCTGCAAGAACAGCTGTTGACCAAAGATATTCCGCTGGCGCTCGCCGTGCTCGACTCACCTGCGCGTGTCGTGCAGCTCAAAGGTCGCAGCAATTATCTTTGCCGCGACAAGCTCGAGCAGTTACGCTCGCGTCTCGTGCTCGCGCAAAGCGACGCGGATCGCCGGCTTTTTGGCTGGGCCGATCGGACAGCGACGGGGGATCGCGCGGAGCTGGACTTCGTACCGAGCGAGCCTTTGTGGCGCGAGGTCGATGCCGATGCGGATGATTGCCTCATGGATGCGTGCGAATTCTTCGGACCGGAACGCTGTCACATGATGCACGCCCGCGAGGCCGCGCGGCACGCGGACATCGTGGTGGTCAATCACGCTTTGTTCTTCAGCGACCTGGCGGTTGGCGGCGGCATCATCCCGCCCTATGCCTATGCCGTCCTCGATGAAGCGCACCAGATCGAAGATTGGGCAACTGCCGCTTTTACCTCAAGCATCTCGCGCGCCAGTATCGGCCGATTGCAGGCAAAGCTCGCTCGCGCCTACCTCGTGGATGAGCTGTTGAGCGCGGCGCTCGCACAAGCGTCAAATGAGTTCTGCACGGCGCTCGGTCGTCGCAATGGTGCGCGGTATGCATTTGCAGAAAACGGCCCTGCACTCGAACTGCTCGAGCCCTTGCAACGCGCGCTCTATCGTCTGGAGAACTGGGTCGCTGAAAAATGGGCGGTCGCATCTCGGGTTCCACAAGCGCCTGAGGAGGCGCTCAAGCGGCGCCGGGATCTGATCTTGCGATCGATCGTCGCACAGACGCAGACCATAGAACGGCTGCGCCTGTCAGGCGAAGAGTGGATCAGCTGGGTGGAGCGCACCGACGAGCGCCGCGACCTGTGGGCGGCGCATTGCGCGCCGGCGTCGGTCTCCGGATTGTTACGAGAATTGCTTTTCGAGAAGACGCGCAGCATCGTCATGACCTCGGCCACGATTTCCACCGGTGGTGACTTCGCATACCTGCGCCGCCAAGTGGGTTTGGAGACGAGCGCTGTCGACGAACTCGTGCTGGAATCCCCGTTTGACTTCCAAAATCAGGCGATGCTCTATCTCCCGCCTGAACGGCTCAACCCGAAGCGGACGGATTTTGCCACGCAAGCGGTGCCCGTCATTGCGCGCATTCTGGACGCCACGGGTGGTCGCGCATTCGTGCTGTTCACGTCGCTTTCGATGATGCAAGCCGTCGGGAGCATGCTCGGGCCGGCACTGCCGTTCCCCGTCCGCATCCAAGGCGATCTGCCCAAGGGAGCGCTGCTGCGCTGGTTCCGCGATGAAGAGGCCGCAGTGCTGTTCGCGACCTCGTCATTTTGGGAGGGCGTCGACGTGATCGGCAGCGCGCTCTCGTGCGTGATCATCGATCGGTTGCCGTTCCCGCCGCCGGACGACCCGATCATCGCTGCACGCTCGCGGCTGCTCGTCGCAGACGGTCGCGACCCGTTTGCGTCGCTCATGATACCTGCGGCGATCACCAAACTGAAACAAGGCCTTGGGCGCCTCATCCGCAGCGCCTCGGATAGAGGTTTGATGTGCATCCTCGACGGCCGGCTCGAATCGATGTGGTACGGTCAACGCATCCTTGAGGCGCTTCCACCCGCCCGCCGCGTTCACTCGCTGACCGACGTCCGCGATTTTCTCACCGATAAAAATGTAGCATCCGCTCTTTAAGGCCAGCGAGAGAATTCAGCCAAGAAGCCTTGCCAACCACCATTGACCGCGAGGACGGATCCCGTTACAAATGACGCTTCGTCACTCGCCAGATAGGCCACCGCATCGCCCACGTCTTCCCAGCTGCCTGGGCGCATGAGCGGATTGCGATAATCGCGACGCTGCAGCACGGCTTCGCGGTCAGCATCTTTATCGCGGATATCGCCGATGTTGACCACGTTACAAGTGATGCCGTTCGGCCCTTCCTCAAGCGCGAGCGAGCGCGTGAACGCGACCACAGCAGCTTTTGCTGCGGCATAGACGGAGAGATGCCGCCAGCCCATCGTCACATCGCTGCCCAACATGCCGAACGTGATGATGCGCCCGAAATGTCGTTCGCGCATGTGTGGCAGCGCGGCTTTTACGCAACTGAAGACCGATCCCATGTTGCTATCCATCAGCGAGCGATACTCGTCAAGGGTGGTCGCTGCGAAATCCTTGACGAGCATTGGTCCGGCACCGCACACGAGAACGTCGATGCTCCCAAACGCGAGGTGAACGGCAGCGATGAGCGCACTCGCTTCATCTGGGTTGGAGACGTCGGCGGGAAACGCTTGCACGCGTGCGCCGACGGCGCGCACGGCTCGCACCGTCTCATCGGCATGCGTGCGCGGCGACCGGTAATTCGCGGCGATCGCGTACCCACGCCGCCCCAGTGACACGCACACTCCGCGCATCAGTCCGCTGGCGCTTCCCGTCACGAGTGCCGTGCGTCCGGTAATGTGCGAATCCACCGATACGACCTCCACCACAATTGCATGTGCAAATGCATCGGGGCGCGTCACATGCCGCGCCGGCCTCACGCTGTTCTGGACAAGGGAGGGGCTAACCATCCGGCTAAGACCCAGTTAGCACTCTCACTCGCCGATTGCTAATATGACGAGAAAGCCGAAAAATAACGCCGCCAAGGCCAAAGCCCAGGCGGCGGACCCCGAACTCGACCGCCGCAAGACCTCCATCCTGGGGACGGTCGTCTACGAATACATAGCCACGGGCGAGCCGGTCGGCTCAGCCACCCTGACGCAGAAGTACAACCTCGGCATTAGCCCCGCCACCGTGCGCGCCGAGCTCGCAAGCCTCGATGAAGAAGGTTATCTCGAGCAGCCGCACACCTCAGCCGGGCGCGTACCGTCTGACCGGGGCTACCGCTATTATGTGGACCGGCTCATGTTGCCGGAGACGCTGACGCCCGAGGAGCGCGATCGCATTCGCGCCGAGGTCAGGCGCGCCACCCATCAGCTTGATTCGGTGGTCGATCACGCCTCGCACGTCTTGAGCACGCTCACGCGCAGCATAGCCTTTGCGATTGCGCCGCGCCTGTCCAGCCAGGTCTACCGGCACATCGAGCTTATCCGGATCGGCGACCACGCCGTGCATGTGGTGCTCGTCACCGACTTGGGACTGGCAGCGCAGTGCACGCTTGAAACGACCACGCCGGTGAATGCTGACGCGCTTTTGCGCGCCTCCAATAATTTCAACGAACACTTGCAAGGCAGCAGGCTTGCCGATATCTCTATTGAGGCGCTCGAGCGCCTCGCGGACGCGGCGCCCCTGCCCGGCGACCTCTTGCGAGGGATCTCGACGATCGTCGCCGAGCACGCAGATGCCGACGTCGAACGCAGGCTGTTCGCGGGCGGCGCGCACAATCTGCTCGATCAACAGGAGTTTCGAGATCTGCGCAAACTGCGAGCCATCTTGGATCTGCTCGAGGAGCAGCAAACGCTCTATCAGCTGCTCCACACGTCATTGCAAAGCGCGGGCGCGCGCGTCAGCATCGGCCGGGAACTGCCAAGCATCGACATGAGCGAGTGCAGCGTCGTGACCATTCCCTATCGAGTGGGCGATCGCAATGCGGGCGCGGTCGGCATTCTCGGACCACGGCGTATGCAGTACGCGCGTCTGATCGCGCTCATCAATTGCATGGCGGATAGCCTGAACGAATTATTCCACGGCGAAGCGTCGGCGGCCAACGGATAGCAAGAGCAACGGAACGACGACAGCGACCATGCCTACACAACGCGATTATTACGAAATTCTCGGCGTCTCGAAGTCCGCGTCGGACGACGAGATCAAGCGCGCCTATCGCAGCTTGGCACGCAAAGCGCATCCGGATGTCGTCCATGATGGCGACAAACATCATGCCGAAGCGCAATTCAAAGAGATCAATGAGGCCTACGCAGTGCTTTCCGATCCTGGCAAGCGCGCGCAGTACGATCGCTATGGCAGCGTCGAGGGTCCGTTCGGCGCAGGCGGCTTTGCCGGCGCGGGCGTGGGCGACATCTTTGATTTCTTCTTCGGTGGCGGGGTGCAGCAACAACGGCGCGGACCCGCGCGCGGCTCCGATCTGCGTTACGATATGGAGATCGAGCTGACGGACGTCCTGACGGGCGTCGAGCGGCAGATCACGTTCGATCACCTCGCGCGGTGCGAGCACTGCAATGGATCGGGATCAGCGAGCGGTCAAGAGCCGACGGATTGCCCGGAGTGCCACGGCACGGGCGAGCTGCGCCACGCGCGCACGACGATGCTCGGCCAATTCGTGACCACGGTGCCGTGCGCTCGCTGTGCCGGTTCAGGCAAGATCGTTCGCGATCCGTGCAAGCACTGTCACGGCCGCGGGCGCGCCGACCGCAAGCGCGCCATGACGGTGAAGGTGCCAGCGGGCGCCGACGACGGCACGCGCTTGCGCTATACCGGCATGGGAGAAGCTGGTGAGCGCGGCGGCCCAGGCGGCGATCTGTACGTGTACATCGCGGTCGCACCGCATGACGTCTTCGAGCGCAATGGCGCCGACCTGCATTGCGCCACCGCCATATCGTTCACGCAAGCCGCGTTGGGCGCGACGTTAGAGATAGAAGCCCTCGACGGCACTGCCAGTTTGAAGATCCCTGCGGGCACGCAGAGCGGCACCACATTTCACATCGGTGGTCGCGGGTTGCCGAGGCTCCGCGGCCACGGACGCGGCGACCTGGTCACTGAAGTCAACGTGGCGGTGCCGACCAAGCTGACACGCAAACAGAAAGAGATACTCGAGGAGTACGCGAGAGCCGGCGGCGAGGAAGTCGAGGACACCGATCTCTTCAAGAAAGTCCGCAAAGCGTTCGGCGGCGAGTAGGCGCGCCCGTTGGCGCCGCTTCGCCTTGGTGGTGAGCGCGTGCGACGAGAGCGCGGCCACGGCGTTACTCGAAACAGCGAGCGGCGCTTGCGCGGCGATTGAAGACGCCGGCGTTCGCTGCGGGCGCGATTCTGTGGTCACGCCGCTGCGCCGCGTCATCGTGCACGTACCGCAAACCGACGCAAACAAAGCGAGCAGGCGTGTCAAACGAGGTTTGTCGGCTGCCAAAACCCGGCGCCTTGTAGGCTACGCAGAGCTTGCAGTCGATGATATTGATGACGGCGCCTGGGCAACGTCATGGCGAAAGTATTACGCGCCGATCCACATCGCCCCGGGACTTTTCATCGTCCCCTCGTGGGATCGCACATTTGTGGCGCCCCCCAAGAGCGCCGTTGTGCGCCTCGATCCAGGCATGGCCTTCGGCACGGGGCAGCACGCCTCGACGCAGGTCGCCGTCAATCTGCTGCTCCCGTATGTGAAGCGAGGCTCGATCGTCATCGATGTCGGTTGCGGCTCGGGTATCTTAGCGTTGTCAGCGGCAAGAAGGGGCGCCCGCGTCTATGCAACCGATACCGATCCCATCGCCGTGGACGCTATTCGAGCGAATTTCAAAGCCAACCGGCTGAGGCCCGTTCGCATCGCGCGCGCAGCTGGTATCCCGAAATCGTTTCCAAAGGCGGATTGCATCGTCGCTAACATCACGGCGCCCGTGATCGAACGGTTGGCACCTGCGCTAGCGCGCGCATTGAGCCATGGTGGAGCGCTCATCACGAGCGGGTTTGTGGAAGGCAGCGCGCGGCGCGTACGCCGCGCACTTGAAACGCAGGGTCTAGAACTTGTTGAGAGAGGCGGCCGCGCGCAACTCGCTTTCGAAGAACGGCGCGCGCGCATCACCGGGCGCTGGCGCGGGTTCGTCCATCGTAAGCCAGCACGCGCGAACGCATGACGCGCGTCTTCGTCACGGTCTCGTGCCGGCCAGGTGTGGAGATCAATCTCGAATCTGACGACGCGCATCATCTCAGCCAAGTGCTGCGCATGAAGCCCGGCGATGAGATCATCGTCGTCAGTGATGGGAATCCATGGCGCTCGGCACTGACCGCCGTGAGCGCGCGCGAGGCGCGCGCGAAGATCCTCGCAGCGCACGAAGCCGATCGTCGCGGCGAGCTCCCCGTTGCCGTCA
>JAFANK010000246.1 GCA_019232725.1 Vulcanimicrobiota bacterium
CGGATGACGGCGGCAAGTCATGGAAACACGTGACGGCCCCCGGATTGCCGACGCACATCACCGGTCGCATCGGCCTTGCCGCTTCGGGAAATATGCTCTACGCGCGCATTCAATCGACTGAAGGATTCGTGTGGCGATCAACAGACCAGGGCGCCACCTGGAAGCGCATGCCGCCCAGCAGGTACATCGGTGGCCGCGGATTTTACTTCAGCCGTATTTTTGCCGATCCGAGCAACGAGCAACGGGTCATCAATCTCGAAGGCGTCGCATCCATCAGCTCCAACGGCGCGCAGAGCTTCTCACAGACATCTTTGCACGCCGGGTACGACTTCCACATCGCGTGGTGGTCGCGCGATGGCAAACGCATCATCGTGGGTAGCGACGAAGGCCTTGTCATCTCGCATGATGGCGCTGAACATTGGTTTCAGCCGTACGATTTGCCGTTCTCGCAGATATACCACGTGGGCGTTGACCAGGTAGCGCCCTACTATCACGTCTGCATTGGGTTGCAAGACAACGACTCGTGGTGCGCTCCGCAAAGCGTACCGAATCAGATCGGCGTGTTGAATCGGGATTGGGTCACGGTCGCGCCAGGCGACGGGATGTGGTCCGTCTTTGATCCGCTTGATCAGAATCTCTTGTGGTCGACCGAGACCGGCACGAGCAGCGGCCAACTCTTTTTGACCGACTTTCGAACCGGACAACAAGCAGCGATCTCTCCGATTCCGCGTATAACGTTCGGCGAGGCAGCCAACACGTACGACTATCGCTTCAATTGGGATTCCCCTATCGCGTTCACAACAGGCCCACGCCCGAGGGCACTGCTCGGCGGCAATGTGGTCTTCGCAAGCACAGATCGCGGCCAGACCTGGCAAGTGATCAGCCCCGATCTGACCCGCAACGATCGCACGAAGCAAGGCGCCTCTGGCGGCCCGTCCAGCGCGATATGAGCGATGCCGAGGTGTACGACACCACTATGTACCTGGCCACCACCCCGCTCGACAACGCGGTGATCTGGGCGGGCACGGATGATGGTCTCGTGCAGCTCAGCCGCGACAACGGAGCCACCTGGCACAACGTCACGCCGCAGGGTTTGCCCGCGTGGACAAGGGTCATGGGCATGGACGTTGGCCATCGCAACGCTGGAACGGTGTACGCCGTAGCGGACGGCCACATGAGTGGCGACGAACGGCCCTACATCTTCGCAAGCGATGACTTCGGCGGCCACTGGCGCTCCATCGCTGGCGATTTGCCCGCGAACTTGTTCGTGCGGTCGATCCGCGAAGACCCAAAGAACAACGACGTGCTCTACGCAGGCACGCAGCGCGGTGTGTGGATCTCGTTCGACAGTGGCAACCACTGGAACGATCTGCGTCTGAATATGCCCGCGACCGCGGTGTACGATCTGGAAATTCAGCCTGATCAGAATGACTTGGTCGTGGGAACGCATGGTAGAGGTGTGTGGATTCTCGACGATCTCACACCGCTCCAGCAGTTAGGCGTGGCGCGGGAACGTCCGCTCGTGCTGTTTGCACCCCGCCCTGCGTATCGCATGTTCGCGACTCCCCCGATCAACAACTCGATCTACGCCCCGGGTGGACCAGTCGCCGAAAATCTCTTCGTCGGCGAAAATGCGCCCAATGGCGCGATCATCAACTACTTCTTGGGCCAACCAAGCGCGAGTACCAATATCGAGATCACGGATGCGACCGGCCGCGTGGTGCGCCATCTCAAAGGAAAAGCCGTGACCGGCAGTGCCGGCATCAACCGCGCCTCATGGAATCTCACCGAGGATGGCCCCGTGCCATGGAACGCGTCTATCAACAAAGATATCGAACCCGCCGATGGAGCCGAAGTGTTACCGGGAACCTACAACGTGGTGGTGCATGCAGCTGGGCGCGACGAGCGCGGCAGCCTTCTGGTCAAGCAAGATCCGCGTGACAACTCGAGCCTCGCGACCTACCAGCAGCGTCATGACGCGTTGGCGCAGCTGACGAGCGAACTCAGCGATGTCGACGTCATGCTCAATGCGATCGATGCTATGAATCCCGCGCCGCCGGCCTACGTCTCGGTCAAAGCGGACCTTACGAGTGGTCAGTCCTTCGACGAGGACAATATCAGCCGGCCTGCAGCCTTGCGGGAGCGTCTCCTCGACATGCTGTCGCAACTGAGTTCGTCCTACCAGGCTCCGACCAACGCGCAAGCGGCCGAGATCCAGAAGTTGCGTCAGGACTACTTGACGATTGCGGCGCGTTACCGGGAGTTGGCTGGGAAGCAGTAGAGAGGACATGACCAAAGGGCGCGACTGAAAGTCGCGCCCTTACATACGTCTGCGAAATGTTAGATACTATTTGCCGGCGCAGACGACGTAGACATCACCCGTCGCATCCGGCCGCACGACCGAGTTGCAGGCCATCTTCATCATGTCCTCAGCCGAAGCTGCAACGAGGCCTACCGGCTCGCCCACGATGAGATGCTCCTGATTATCAAGCGTCAAGCCGGAAATCTCTTGCACCGCGTACCCCATCTTGACCACCTGTAGTTTGTACGCGCCCGCGCGAAGACCAGAAACGTGGAAGTCGCCGTTGCTATGGGTCTGACTCACTGCAACGGCATAGCCATTTTTGGAACTCCCGGCATCAGCAAACAATTCGATTTTGGCGCCGGTCACGGCCTTGTGACTGCGGGCATCAACGACGCGGCCGCTGATCGATGCCGTTCCATCGGCGGCTGATTGCCAGGTAGTGGAAACGATGACGACGGCCGCGAGCGCCGCAACGCGTAGGGCAGCAAACATAAACCAACACCTCCCGTCGAGTTCTCTTATGTATATACCCGTCCGAGGCGACGGCAAGCTGGGACAGTTGGCCGAAATGTTAGATACGCGTCTCCATGCTTTGGCCGATACCCATCGTCACCACAGCGCTGCGCAGCCCGAATGGCGGCGAGATGCGGATCTTCACGCCCGGCGCAAGCAGCACGCCGGTGACGATCTCCAACGCATACCCACGTTTGGAGAGCTCGAGATGATAGGTTCCCCCGCGGAGACCGAGCAGCGAGAAACTGCCGTCACCCCGCGTTTTAGTCGTGGCGATAGCCTTGTTTGCGCGCACTGCTCCATCGGCGAAGACATCGACTTGCACATCGGCGAGCGGGTGGTGGTCGACCGAATCAATGACACTACCGCCGAGCGCCGATGTTTGCGGCGCGGGTGCGGCTGCCATCGCCGCGACCGAGAGCTGTACTATGAGGATGGTTGTGGCGACGAGAATGAGGTGCGTCTTCATGGCTTCCTCCGCCCAGTGTGAGGCAAGCATATTTGGCTGCGTGGCGGTTCTCCGCGCTTTACGGACCTTCCCTTGCAACGCGCAGTGCCAACGCGTTCTCAGCGTTTCTTCAGCACTCGGAAAGTCCCCGACTCACACAACTGGCCGTGCAAAGCGCCGGCACGCGCACGATCCCGCAGGCACTGTGCCGCCCGCCATTTGGAGCTGCAATGTCTCAGCGCGACTAGCCGCGCCACCCTCATAGATGACCTTGCCGTCCACTATGGTCGCTTTGATCTGGGCGGCTAACACATCTCGGGGCGAACCGCGGCGAAGGTCGTGACCGAGCACCGTGATGTCCGCTTTCTTGCCGGGTTCGAGCGTACCGAGGCGGTCCTCCGAGAAGATCGCATATGCCGCGTTGCGCGTGTAACCAGCAATTGCCTCGGACAACGTGAGCCGTTGATCGGGAAACCAGCCACCGGCAGGCTTGCCATCCAAATCCTGGCGAGTGATCGCGGAGTAGATACCGACCAGCGGATCGATCGTCACGACCGGCCAATCGCTGCCGTGGATCATCGTCGCGCCACCACGAGCGATGTTGCGCCACTGAAATCCTTCGGGCCAGCGGCGCCGCCCGACGTTGCGCGCCCACGCGTCGTCGCCCCGATAATCATGACAACACCAATGATACGGCTGCATCGATGCGATGATGCCGAGCCGACCAAATCGCGGAACGTCGGCGGGGTCGCATACCTCGATGTGCTCGATGCGCCAGCGCCGGTCCCGAGGGCCGTTCGCACGCATTGCTGCCTCGTAGCCGTTGAGCGCTTCACGAACGGCGCCGTCGCCGATGGCATGCGTCATCACAGCGAATCCCCGGCGGTCAAGTTCCACGAGCATCTGGTCGTATCGCCCACTCGGATAGTCAGCCTCACCGCGGTCGCGAGGCGGTGTCGAGTACGGATCAAGCAGAGAGGCTGTGTGGCCCTCAACCACGCCATCCATGAAGAACTTGACGATGCCTGCGCGCACCCAATCGTCGCGGTAGCGGCGCCGCGCCTCTTCAAAGTCGTCGAGCTCGGCCGGCGTCAACGTATGTGGCTTACCGTTCAGGTCGGAATACGCGTTTGTGGTCCGCAGGCTGAGCTTGCGGCGCAAGCGCAGCGTATCATACAGATCCATCTCATTGAGATCGCCGCTCGCGTTGACCACGCTTGTCACGCCATAGGCGTTCGCGGCCACCATTCCGTCGTGCAGCATGGAGAGCAGTTGTTCGCGAGTCGGCGTGGGCTCAAAAGGTAAGATCAGGTTTTGCGCCACGTCGCGCAAGATGCCGGTCGGCTCCCCGGTCGCAGGGTCCCGCACGATCGTGCCGACCACCTTGCCATTTTTCACGATGTCCGGCGTCGTTCGGGTGATGCCGGCGATCGCGAGCGCCTTGGAATTCAACCACTTCAGATGACCGTCAAATGAATCCAAAACGGCGGGCCTATCCGAAATCACTGCGTCGATGAGCGCTCTCGTTGGGAGACCCGCAGGAAACGTGCTATATACCCAGCCGCCGCCAAGCACCCAGCGTTCGCGCGGATGCGTTCGGACGTATTGCGCTAGCCGTTGTTGCGCATCTTGCGGGCTCGTCGCATCGCCAAGTTGCACTTGCGTACGAGCGATGCTGCCCCAGACGAAGTGCGTGTGCGTGTCGATAAAACCCGGTAGCGCCATGCCGCCACCCAAGTCGATCGTGCGCGTCGCAGGGCCGATATAGCCATCGATCGTCGCGCGAGATCCAGCCGCCAGAATGCGATCGCCCGCCACAGCCATGGCTTCTGCAGTTGCCCCGTCTGCACGGGCCGTGTAAATGCTGCCACCGCGGATGACCAGTGTTGCGCGGTCGCGGTCGGGCGCCAGACGCCCGCGTGAACACGCAGCGAGGCCTGCGGCGCTTAGTCCGGCAAAAAACGTCGAGCGTTTCAACGAACCTCAACGACCTCGCGCGGGGGTGTGATGGCCGTCACTGGCACACTCCTCGATTGCACCCATGCCGATATCTTCCTTTAGATGGGTGGTATTCCTGATCTCAAGGCGCTGGAAGGCGCCGTCTTTTCGTCGCAAACCGAACGGTTGAGCGCGTTGCTCGAACGCGGCCTCGGCCTGGCACCGACTGCGACCAACGTGGATGCATTCCTCGAGCAGTGTCGCCATCGTGCAGCTGGTCTGGGCATTCGTGACGACGCTTACTTCGATTTGCTGGAAGCGGGTGGTCCATCTGCTCGCACCGAGTGGATGGCGTTATCGCCTGTCTTGACGGTTGGTGAGACGTTTCTTTTCCGCGATGCTGCGTTGTGGCGACTTGTGGAACGCACGCTGTTGCCCGACTTGGCACGACTCACCCGGCCGCTGTGGTTGTGGAGCGCGGGCTGTTCCACTGGCGAAGAGGCGTACACGCTTGCGATCGTTGCGCGGCGCGCGCTCGGCGCCAACGCCTTCACGGTGCTCGGCAGCGATGTCAATCCGAAGGCGGTAGCGGCGGCACGGGTCGGCGTGTACACGCAGTGGTCGCTGCGCGGCGTCGATCATGATCGCTTAGACGACCTCATCACCTCCGGCACGCAGACCGTGCGCGTGCATGACGATGTCAAGGCACACGTGCGCTTTGACACGCACAATCTGAACGATCCCAATGCATTCCCGCCGGCTGGGATGTCCTCGTTTGAGTGCATCATCTGCCGCAACGTCCTCATCTACATGACGCATGGCGCGCGCGAAAAGGTGATCGAGCGATTAGCGAGCTGCCTGACACCAGGTGGTGTACTCGTGCTCGGCCATGGCGAGGCGCAAGGTATCGTCACGCAAGGCCTGGTCATCGAGCGCCACGACGCCGGTATTGTCTATCGTAAACCGTTGCAACCAACGAGTATAAAGGAGCGTCCGAGCCAACCGAAGGCGACGGCTCGCAAACCTGCCGCTCGCCCAGCCCACGCGCCGCGCACATCCAAGGCGGTGCTCAAAACGCGTAGCGCCCACAAACCGGCAGCGCCCCCCGCGGAAGCACCGATTGATGCGGAGCGCGCTCGGCGCCTGCTCGACGAAGCCGTGCTGCAAGCGCGCAGCGGTAAAGCCGATGCGGCCGAACGGATAGCGGCCTCGGCAATGGCTGCCAATCCCTTGGATCCCGAGCCGCACGTGCTGCTTGCCGCGCTCTTTGCGGCGCGCGACGCGTTCAAACAGGCAGAGGCCGCCTTGCGACGTGCGCTGTTCTTAGACCCGGCATGCATTCCGGCGTTGTGGCAGATGGGGACGTTGTATCGCCTTACCAATCGCGATCGTCAAGCAGCGTACACCTTTGCGCGCCTGCTCGCCCGGCTCGAAGGTCTTCCGCCAGACCGCGAGGCGCTGCCCTTCGACAACCTCACGGTGAACGAGCTGACCACATTATTGCGTGCAGCGCTGGGAGAACCAGCCGATGCATGAGACCTCGCCATCAGTGATCAGTGCGCTGGCGATGGCCGACCACACGCACCTGCTCGTGCGCGTCGACCGCTTCGACCTCGCGCTCCCCATCGAGTCGATCATCTCCGTGCACGAGGCACCGGCCCTGTTCCCGATACCGTGTGCTCAGCCCGGTATTGCTGGGGCCGTGCAGTTCCAGGGCTTTGCCGTCCCTATCTTCGACCTGCGGCGCAGCCTGCGCTTGACGCCTCGCGCGGTGGTCGCGGGCGACCGTCTCGTGCTGCTCGATGTGGGCGTTCGGCTCATGGGTCTCATCGTCGACGAAGTGAAAGAATTCGTCACGCTGCAGCGGATCACCGAAGAAAGTACCGATGCGCTTTTCGGTGACAGCCCGGTGAATGCCAAGATCATTGCCGGCATCGCATGTGCCGAAGATCTCTGCGCGATCATCGATCCGGCCGGGCTGCTGCAACCAGACGTGTGGGATGCGGACATCGTTGACGACGTCTACGCTCACCCGCTCGCACCGGACGATCCGTTGGCACTGCGCACCGCGGCGCTCGCGCAGATACCGTCTGCGCCCCAGGCGATCGGCATCGAGGCGGCGATTTTCCGTCTCGCGGGTCAGCGCTTTGGCATCGCCCTGCCGAACATCGTTGAATTCTTCAGCGGCGCGTCGCATGCGCCCATCCCTGTGCGCTCGGCCATCGCGGTCTCCCTCGTCAACCGTCGCGGCGAAGGCATCATGCTTTTCGATCCACGCCCGATCTTAGGGCTGCCGCCTGCAGCGCTCCCCACCCGCGTGGACGGCATCATCCTCGCCAACGATAAAGCGCCGATGGCGGTGCCCGTCGACTCGCTCGAAGGGCTCGGCCTCTTGCCACGGGCTGACTCGAGCATCGCCCCCGGACGTTTTTGCCTTTCCGTGCACCCGAGTCCGCAGGGCGCTGTCCTGCTGCTCGACGTGCCCGCATTCTTGCATCACGCTCAATCCGCGTTCAGCAATCGGCCATCACCGGCTGGCGCGGCCGCCTGACACGAGGATACTATGAGAACGCACGGCACACTCACCACGCTTCGCGAGACGTTGTTCAAAGAGAAGACGATCAGTCGCCGCATCTGGAGCATGATTCTGATCTTAGGCGGTATCATCGCGCTGCAGATCCTGTTGACCGTCATCCTCCCGAGAGTGATCTTCAGCCGCGAACGCAGCGTCATCGACAGCCTTGAACCCATCATCTTGACGAGCACCGATGTCCGCCGTGACGTGCTCAGCATGATCGGCGGCGCTGCGCAGTGGGGCCTCACCGGCAGACAGACCGACCTTACGCTCTATCGTGATGGCCTGACCGCGTTGCCCACGGATGTCACGACCCTGAAGATGATAGGCGCCACCAATCGCAGCCACGAGCTCGACGACAAGATCGACGCGCTGGCAGCGGCGGCACAAGATGAGTTCAGCACCGTGCAAGCGATCGTCTCGGGAGCCGACGTCAGCAGCACGCATGTCGCCAAACAGGTAGCGGCAGGCATCGTCGACGAGCGCGACAAGCTCAATCGTTTCATGACCGCCGAACGCGATCTGTCGGCGGCAGTCGAGCGCGAGCGGACCTTGCGCGAGCACCAGGCGGCGATGCTCATGACCGCCCTGGTCATTTTCCTCGTGCTCTCCTCGGCGACCGTTGCCGCCATCGCCTTCTACGTCGCCAAGCGCAACGTGGAGACGGTGAGTCGCGCAGCCCGCGAGCTGTCAGACGTGTCGGCTTCGATCGCCTCGGGCGATTTCACAAGCCGTGTCGACCTCAAGACCGAGGATGAGCTCGAGACGCTGGGCGAGGCGCTCAACAATATGGTGGAGCGCTTGGGCTCATCGCTGCAACAGGTGCAGAGCACGGTCAACGAATCTACGGTCGCCGTCATGCAGATCGCGACGACGGCGCAAGAGCAAGAGCGTATGACCACGCAGCAGTCGGTGGCCATGAGCGAAATCTCCCAGACGATTCAAGAACTCAACTCATCGTCGCAGAACACCGCCTCGCAAGCCGAGACGATTTCCGCGAAGTCGCTCGAGAGCGCAGACATCGCTCGCCGCGGCCGCGCCGACGTGGAGACCAACGTGTCCATGATGCTGGCGCTGCGAGACCGGTTCCGGCAGACGAGCGACCGCATTGCGCACCTGTCCGAACAGATCGCGCAGATCAGCACGATCACGCGCACCGTCGCCGATTTCGCCGCTCAGACGAACCTGCTGGCGCTCAACGCTGCCGTCGAAGCCGCACGCGCGGGCGAGCAAGGCAGGGGCTTTGCGGTCGTGGCCGCTGAGATCCGCAAACTGGCCGATCAGAGCAAAACCGCGACCGAGCGGATCGATGCCCTCACCCGCGAGGTGCAGCGTGCGTCTGATGAATCGGTCATGGCCATGATCGAAGGCAGCAGAAACGTCGATGAGAACGCGAGCCACGCGGCCCAGACCGGCCAAGCCATCGCCGAGATCATCGAGACGCTGCAACACACGGTAGAATCCATGCAAGAGATCGCACTCGCGGCCAAGCAGCAGTCGCACAGCATCGAGCAGGTCACGCAAAGCATTACGGGCGTCAACGCCGCCATGCGCGATACGGTCTCGGCGACGAGTCAGACGCAAGAGGCCACGCAACGCCTCAACGATCTGGCGCTGGGTCTCAAGCACATGGTCGCTGCCTACCGTATCTAAAGGAACGATGGCCTCGCCCATGGATGCGACGCCTGCGGAACTCGCAGAGCTCAAGAGCGTTTTCAAGGCCGAATGCGACGAGCACGTCGCCGCGTTGGATAGCCTGCTCTTGAAACTCGAGCAGACACCGGATAACGCGCTCGTACTCCAAGAAACATTCCGCAGAGTCCACAGCGTCAAGGGAGCCGCGCGGATGGTGGGCTACACCGGCCTTGAGTCCGTCGCCCACGCCATGGAGACGATGCTCGCCGGGTCGCGCGACGGACGGCAATCGATCACGCCATCAATCATCTCCGCCCTGTTCGAAGGCGCCGACGCCATCGGCGACCTTGTCCGCACGGACGGCGGCCGCAGCGACGGCGAGGCGCGGGTCCGCAACGCGCTCGAACGCATCTTGCTCTTGAGCGGTGATGCCGCGGAAATGCCCACACAGGGCCAATCGACTACGACCACACCACGCGTGCAGCCCGCCACTGGCGGCGACGTCGTCCGCGTGAACACGCAGAAGGTCGATGCATTGCTCTCCTACCCGGGCGAGCTCATGCGCGAGCTGGTCAGCGAAGAGCGCGAATTCAAGGAACTGACCAATGCACTCGAGACGCTGCTCACGGCAGCTGACCACGTCCGTCTGCAGTCGGACGAGCAGCGCCGCCATGCGGCCCTGGAGCATCTGCTCTCTCTGACGCTTGAGCGGCGCGAGCCGTTGCATGGCACGCTCGCACAGATGGCCGAACGCAACGTACGCCGTGCCAGGGCACTGGAGGAGCTGCGCTTCGGATTATCAAGCCTAGGCATGTTGCCCGTGCAGACGGTGCTCTCGGGCATGCCGCGACTGGTGCGCGACACCGCGGTCGCGCAGGGCAAGCGTGTCGAGCTCCAGGTGAGCGGCGCTGAGGTCGAGATCGGCAAGAGCGTCCTCGACAAGCTCATGGAACCACTCATCCAACTCGTCAAGAACGCGATCGCCCATGGTATCGAGACGCCGGAGCGGCGCATGGCGCACGGCAAGAACCCGGTCGGTACCGTCCGTATCGCCGTCACGACGAGCCCATCGAGCGCGACCATTGCCGTCCAGGACGACGGTGAAGGCATCGATCTTGCGCGCATTCGCGAGGTGATCGTCGCCGAAGGAGAGGCGACGGACGCAGACGCCGCGGCGATGCCGGAGCAGCGGCTGATCTCCTACCTTTTCCGGCCAGGTTTTTCGACGAGCGAACGTACCGATGCGATCTCAGGCCGCGGTGTCGGATTGGACATCGTCGCTGAGCGCGTCAAACAATTGCGTGGCACCTATCGCCTCGAGAACCAGCCTGGCCGTGGGCTCGGTTTCTTCCTCACCGTGCCGGTCAATCTGCTGTGGTCATCGATATTGTCGCTGCGCGCTGGCGCCTTCGAGGCATGCTTGCGGTTGGCGGACATCCGCGAAGCGACCATCTTGCGCCCAAGCGACATCATCCACATCGACAACCACCTGTGCGCGACGGTTCGCGGCGAAGCGATGCCGTTGCTGCCGCTGACCTTCGTGGGTGGCGGCGACGCCGAGATCACGTTTGGGCTCGACGGTGAGATCACGGTGCTGATCGTGGAATACGGAGAGCGGCGCGCTGCCTTCGCCATCGACGCATTGCAAGGCGTCAGCGACGTCATCGTCAAGACGCTGCCCAAGCCCCTGGCGCACCTGCCTGGCATCGCCGGCTACGCGGTGCTCGCGTCCGGCGACCCTATCTGCGTGCTCGACGGTCAGTATCTCGTCGAAGCCGCATACGAGTATAGTGGCGCAGGCCGCATCCGCCACCTGCAGCCCACCGCCAAGCGCAGCCTGCTCATCGTGGAAGACTCGATGACCACCCGCACGCTGCTCCGCAACATCATGATCAGCGCCGGCTATGCGGTGGACACAGCGGTTGATGGGGCCGACGGCTGGGCCAAAGTGCAGCAACAGCGCTACGACTGCGTGGTCAGCGACATCGAGATGCCGAACATGAACGGCTGGGATCTATGCGCCCGCGTGAAGCGAGAGTCTCGCTTCGCGGACATCCCGTTCGTGCTCATCACGTCGCTTTCGAAAGACGCCGAACGACGCCGTGGGCTTGAGTTGGGCGCCGATGCCTACATGGTGAAGGGCCTATTCAACGAGCAAGAATTGCTTGATACCGTCGAGCGCCTGATCGCATGAACAAAGCACGTTGGGCCCGAGTCCTGATCGTGGAAGACTCACCGACCACAGCACGCATGCTTGCCGATGGGATCAGCCGTGACCCGCGCCTTGCGGTCGCCGGCGTGGCCTTGAGCGCCGGTGAAGCGGTGACGCTTGCAGAGCAGCTTCGGCCGGATGTCATGACCGTGGATCTGACGCTACCCGATCAGACCGGCCTCGACGTCATCTTGCGCGTCTTGAACAAGTCATATGTGCCGATCATCGTGGTGAGTTCGCAGCCCTCGAATGGCATGGCCAGCACGGCATTCCGGGCGCTGCTCGCCGGCGCGGCCGACATCGTGCCAAAGCCGTCCGGCGCGCCGGGAGCGTTGCGTGCATTCTTCGACGACCTTAACGAGCGGATCGCGGCGCTTGCCGTTGCACGTTCGGTGCCAACCCACCGGCCGGCCACGGGTCGCCTTGCGCGCAGCAAACAACAGGCGCAGAGTGCAACGCTGGAATGCGTCGTCGTTGGGGCTTCGACCGGCGGCCCAACGGCGCTGGTCGATTTCTTGAGCGCGATCGGTCCGGAGTTTCCTGCGCCAGTAGTCATCGTGCAACATATAGCCGCACCGTTCATCGAAGGTCTGGTCCGCTGGCTCAACCAGGAGACACCCATCCCGGTCAAGCTCGCGAGCGATGGCGAAACGCTGCAGCGCGGGCACGGCTATATCGCACCGGCGGCCGCTGACCTCGTGGTCAAAGCGGGGGGTAGACTTTCGGTAAAACCGGCGCAGCCCGGGCGCACGCACATCGCGCCGTCTGCAGATGCGTTGTTCGAGTCCGCTGCCGATGTCTATGCATCTCGCCTGGTCGCAGTACTTCTTTCGGGAATGGGGAAGGATGGCGCGGCTGGACTTCTCAAAGTGCGGGCCAAGGGTGGCAAGACGTTCGCCCAAGACGAGGGCAGTTGCACGGTGTTCGGCATGCCGGCAGCTGCTGGCCGCGCGGGCGCGGTCGAAACCTTTGCCGATCCCCGAAGCATCGCCGCCAGTCTGCGCAAGCTCGTCGACCGGCCTGAGAGGATGACCGAATGAGCACGACCGTACTGTTGGTGGACGACAGCGTCACGCAGTCGTTTCATCTCAAGCTCGCGCTCGTGCGCGCCGGTTTCAAAGTGTTGACCGCGTCAGATGGCCGCAGTGCGCTCAAGGCCCTCGACAGCGATCCGATCGACGTCGTGCTCGCCGACGTCATCATGCCGATGATGGACGGCTATGAGCTGTGC
>JAFANK010000305.1 GCA_019232725.1 Vulcanimicrobiota bacterium
TCACGTTGTCGAAGACCGACAGCGAGTCGAAGAGCGCAGAGGCTTGGAACGCGAAGCCCATGCGCGACCGTATCTTGTTGAGCTCGCGTTCGTCGAGGCCCACGATGTCCCCGCCATTGACGAAGACATGCCCTCGCGTCGGCGCACGCAGCCCATTGATGAGCCGCAGTATCGTCGACTTGCCCGCGCCTGAAAGACCGATGACGGTCGTGACCTCGCCCTTTTTGAAATCGATCGAGCAATCGGAGAGCACGATCTTTGATTGATAGGATAAGAACACATCGCGCAAGCTGACAGTGACGTCGTTCGGTGGGGGCGCGGGCTCGACTCGGCCCGGGGCCGTGCGCACGCTCATTGGAACAACACGAACGATAGCGCGAAGTTGAACGCGAAGACCAAGATGATGCCGGTGACCACTGCGTGCGTCGTGGAACGCCCGACCCCGTCGGCGCCGCCTTCGGTGCGCAGGCCTTCATAACAGGCCACGAGCGCGACGATGATGCCGAAGATCGCCGCTTTGAGCAAGCCCTTCTCGAAGTCGCTGAAATCGATGAAGCGGTTGACCGAACTCCAATAGGTATTCGGTGACACGTGCGCTTGTAAGTACGCCATGTAATATCCGCCGTACACGGCGACGATGTCCGCGAATGTGGTGAGCATCGGCATGCCGATGAGACAGGCGAGCAGCCGCGGCACGACGAGCACTTTGGTGGGGCTTGCGCCGAACGACTTCAACGCTTCGATTTGCTCTGTGACCACCATGGCGCCGAGCTGCGCGGTCACGGCGGCGCCCGAGCGTCCTGCGAAGACGATGCCGGTCAAGAGCGGCCCAAGCTCGCGCACGGTCCCGTACGCGACGCTGCCGCCGATGACGAAGTCGAACCCGTTCTGCACGGCCGACTGCGCGGTTTCCAGCGAGATGACGAGGCCCGTAAAGCCGGACGTGAGCAAGACGATGGGCAGCGACTCGACGATCAAAAACGCGGTCTGCCGGATGACCTCGCTCGGCCGGAATCGCATCGTGACGATGTAACGGATCGAATCGAAGAACAACAGCGTGATCCCGCCCGCGTATTCGAAGAACCGCCGCGTGGCAGGCAATGGCTGCGGCAAGGCCCGCAAGTAGGTCGATGGCCGGAACACGAGTGGCGTCTACCCGGAATTCAGGGCGCGCAGCACGTCGCGGGCCCCCTGCAGCCGTCGCTCCGCGACTGCACGCTCGGCGCTCAGGTTGAACTGACGCTGATAGATATCGTCGAGTCTGCGATCGACCTCAGCCACGTGCTCCTCCGCCTCGCGCGCCAACGTCTCGAAGTATCGCTGCGCCGTTTTCCGGAACGCGTCCTCGGCTTGGCCGCCGCCATCTTTTTCGAGTGCGGCGCGTGCGCGCAGCAGCCGGCGGTCGGTGATATGAAACGCGTCGACGAGCGCCAGCAGCTCTGACAGCTTCATCTAGTCGCTCGCGGCCGCCTTCGGGGGAAGCGGCTTTGCGCCGAACGGCGGCAGGGCCGCGGGCGCAAGCGCCTCACGCTGCACCCCGATGATGGCCTCGATGCCCGCACGCGCGAGCGCGAGCAACTTGTCGAGCTGACCGCGATTGAACGGCTCTTGTTCCGCCGTCCCCTGGATCTCGACAAACCGTCCGTCGCCTGTCATCACCACGTTCATGTCGACCTCGGCGCGTGAATCCTCCTCGTAGGTCAGATCGAGCATCGGGCTATCGCCGACGATGCCGACCGACGTCGCCGCGAGCCAGTCGACAACCGGCCAGCCACGGAGCGTCCCCTTCGCTCGGGCGGTTGCTAGCGCGCTGCACAACGCCACGAATGCCCCGCTGAGCGCTGCCGTGCGCGTTCCTCCGTCGGCCTGCAACACATCGCAATCGAGCGTCACGGTGCGCTCGCCGAGCGCGCTCAGGTCGACCACGGAGCGCATGCAGCGGCCGATAAGACGCTGGATCTCATGCGTGCGGCCCCCAATGCGGCCGACCGATGCTTCTCGCGGCGTGCGCTCAAGTGTGGAGCGCGGCAAGAGCGAGTACTCCGCTGTCACCCAGCCTCGGCCGCGTCCTTTGAGAAACGGCGGTACTCGATCTTCCAGTGTCGCAGCGCAGATGACTTTTGTGTGGCCCGCCTCCACCAACACGGAGCCTTCAGCGAACTTGAGATACTCCGTGCGCATGACGAGCGGCCGCAACGCATCGGGAGCGCGTCCGTCGGCCCGTGCGGCGCCGGCCATGGTCACTCTACCGTGACGGTCTTGGCGAGATTGCGCGGCTGGTCGACATCGCACCCTTTGTGGTCGGCGATGTGATACGCGAGCAGATACAGCGGGACCACGTTGACGATGGGTTGGATGAGGTGGTGTGTCTCCGGCACCGTGAACACCACGTCGGCATTCTCGATCGCCATGTCGTCATGCGGGTTTGCCACGGCGATGATGCGGCTGTCGCGCGCTTTCGCCTCAGCCATATTCGACAAGATCTTCTCCTGCACGGGTCCTTTGGTCGCGAGCACCACGACCGGCACGCTTGCATCGAGCAGCGCGATCGGACCGTGCTTCATCTCGCCGGCGGCATAGCCCTCGGCATGGATGTAGGAGATCTCTTTGAGTTTGAGCGCCCCTTCCAGCGCTATCGGGAAGTTCACGTGGCGCCCGAGATAGAGCATGGTCGACGCTGGCGCGATGCGCCTGGCCACGGGTACGACTTCATCATTGACGTTGAGCGCCTGGTCGACGAATGAGGGCAGATCGCGCAACGCCTGGCCAAGGCCATCGAGCGTTCCGGAATCGATCGTGCCGCGCACGCGTGCGAGATGCATGGCGAAGAGCGCCATGTCCACGCATTGCGCCGTGAACGTCTTGGTCGCGGCAACGCCGATCTCGGGACCAGCTTGCATGAACAGCGTGGCGTCGGCCGTGCGCGCCAGCGCCGACCCGACGACGTTCGTGACCGCGAGCAGCGAGGCGCCACCCTCCTTGGCGATGCGCACGGCTTCCAGCGTGTCCGCGGTCTCGCCGCTTTGCGACACGGCGATGGCCAGCGTGTTCTTATCGAGGACGGGTTCGGAATACCGGAACTCCGAGGCAAGCTCGAGCTCAACGGGCAGCTTGGCCAGCTGGCGAATGAGATACATGCCGTACGCGGCCGCATAAAAGGCCGAACCGCATGCGAAAATGCTGATCTTGTGCAATGAACGCAGCCGGCTCTCGGAAAGGCCGAGCTCGCTCAAGTCGATGCTGCCGTCGGTGCGGAGCCGGCCGACGAGCGTGTCTTTGACGACCTTCGGCTGCTCGTACATCTCCTTGAGCATGAAATGTTTGAAGCCGCCCTTTTCCGCCGATCGCACATCCCAGTTGATGTTCGTGATCTCGCGCTGGACGTGCGCGCCGTTGAACGTCGATATGGTCGCACCGTCGCGCGTGACCACGACCACTTCGCCTTCCTGCACGATCAGTTCGCGGCGCGTGTAGTTGAGGATCGCGGGGATGTCAGAGGCCACGAAGGTCTCGCCATCACCGAGCCCGATGATGAGCGGTGAGGCCCCGTTGCGCGCGAAGACAAGTTGATCGGGAGCATCGGCGCACAGCACGCCGAGCGCGTATGCGCCGGACACCGCCTTGAGGGTTTCGCGCACGGCCGCGACGAGATCGCCGGTGTAAAGGTCTTCGAGCAGATGCGCAACGACTTCGGTGTCGGTCTCGCTGGCAAACGTGTGGCCCTTCTTCACGAGGCTCGCGCGCAGCGCGGCATGATTTTCGATGATGCCGTTGTGGATGACGGCGATACGGCCTTTGCAGTCCAGATGCGGATGTGCATTCGTGTCGGAGGGGCGGCCATGGGTAGCCCAGCGTGTGTGGCCGATACCGGCGGAGCCGTGCAGCGGCGTTTTGACCAGCACTTCCTCGAGATTTGCGAGCTTCCCGACGCGCTTGGAACCGAGCACACGGCCACCGTTGACGACGGCCACGCCGGCTGAATCGTAGCCTCGATATTCAAGCCGGCGCAACCCATCAAGCAGAACGCCGACGACGTCGCGCGGCCCCACGTAGCCAACTATCCCGCACATGCGTGTTTGACTTCCTTCACCGTTGATTGACGACGTTGCGCGACGGGAGACGGCTGACCTTGAGACGTTCGGCCACCAGAATCGCGCGCAGATCGCTCACTGCCTGTTCAATATCGTCGTTGACGACGCGATACTCGAATGCGGCCAACGCGACCAGCTCGTCGTCCGCGATGTGCAGCCGGCGATCGATCTCGTTCGGCGCATCAGCATGTCGCTGCTCGAGCCGTCGCGCGAGCTCCTCACGCGATGGTGCCGTCAAGAACACGAGCACGGCGTCAGGATAGAGCGCTTTGATCGCTCGTGCCCCATTGACTTCCGGTTTGAGGATGAGGTCTCGTCCTGCCCGTAAGCCGTCTTCGACGAACGATTTCGGCGTGCCGTATAGGTGGCCCGCATATTCGAAGGTTTCAATGAACTGGCCGTCGAGGCTCATCCGCGTGAATTCGTCCCGAGTCGTAAAACAGTAATGCACGCCTTGGATTTCGTACTGTCGCGGTGGACGGGTCGTGTAGGTGACGCAATAGCCCACCGATGGTTCGAGCTTACGAAGGCGCTCGATCACGGTGTCCTTTCCCGCCCCAGAGGGACCAGAAACGATCAACATGACGCTTCGTCGCATCATCGCCGCGCCTTCACCTCGGCCTTGTCGAATGCCGCCGCATGAATCTTGATCACTTCGTCGTCGACCGGCTCGCGCGCGATCTCCAGGGCGTGCTCGCGGGCAGCCGCATCGATGGGTTCACCGCGTCAAATACAGGGATCATCTTCTTCTGTTATCGGCGGGGCAAACGGTACGCACTGCACATCCTCGTGGACTCAGGGTCCCCCACAGCCTGTGCGTACGAGCTTGGGGAGGCCCGAAAAGAAAACGGCCCTCTCGGCTGGGCGAGCGGGGTCGTCACGCTTTTGCGCGGTGCGACCATCGACGCCATTCATGCAGTGCCAGATGACCGTGTGCTCTACGTCGATGTCAGTTCCCGTTCCACATTCGGGGTGCCTTCCCGAAGCCGGATCGTTGCGGAATTGCAGCCGCGCAAAGCCAACGCACTTGTGTTACGCGAAACGTCAGCCAACGTCTTTCTGATCGTCGCCGCAGCGAAGCAATTCGCAGCGGCGGCCGGTGTTCGGAACATTCGCACGGGTGAGCGCTACGAGGCGCCACCGCCGCGGCGGTCCACGCTCGACCGCGCGCGATTCATCGTCGAGGCTTCAGAAGCAGCTCCTGATGCGGCGCGTCTTGCGCGACTGCTGGCACAGTTGGATCCGGCATGCTCCCCGCCCCTTGCACGTGAGGTCGTCTATCGTGCTGATCGCGTGCATACATCGAGTAGCGCCCGCACGCTGATCGACGGCTGGACGGCGCTGCACGCGGAGGTCGAAGACGCGCTGCAGGATGCGCGACCAGTCGTGGTCATGCGCCGTCAGGAACGGGTCGTGGCATGTCACCTCATCCGGCTTGGATGGATCGCCGACAGTGAGGGCACCCAGATCGAGCAGGTCAAGACGGTCAACGAGTTGTGCGTCGCAGAGCTCTTATCCGCGCGAAAACCCGACGACGGCCAAGCGCTCCAAGCACTGCACAAGCGTCTGGCGACGATGTTAGCGCGTGCCACGGAGGAAGGGAAATCGCTTGAGGCGGCGCGAGCGCGCGCAGCGGACGCTGAGGAGTTCCGCGTGGCCGGCGAAACGATTTACGCGCACTTGAGTGAGATCCAAACACCGGCGCAGAGCTTCACCACAGAAGATGGACGCCGCATCACACTCGATCCACTCTTGACGGCGAAGCAAAACGCGGCGGAGTACTTCCGCAAATACAAAAAAGCGCGCAGCGGATTGCCGCGGATCGCGGCGAGGCTGCGCGTGCTTCGCGCGAACCGCGAGTACTGGGAACACCTTGCGTGGGAGCTCGATCGCGCAAGTGACCACGACGCAGCCGCGCGGTCGGCGATCGTGGCCGAAGTCGCCGCTGCGGTCGGGGTGAAGCGGAAACCGCAAAAACAGCGTGCACCCAAGGCCGGCGATCGCACGGTATCGCTGCCCGGCGGCGCGATTGCGCTGGTCGGCCGTTCACCCAAAGACAACGAGCGTCTGACCTTTAGCGTCGCGGGACCCAACGATTACTGGTTTCATGTCCGGGGCGTGCCGGGCGCGCACGTCATCGTCAAGACCCAGGGCCGCGAGCTGGCCGTCGAGCAGATCGAAGCGGCCGCTGCGGTTGCAGCGGGGCATAGCCGCGCTGTGGGCGCGACCAGTGTCGAGGTGGACTACACGCGGCGCAAACACGTGCGCCG
>JAFANK010000081.1 GCA_019232725.1 Vulcanimicrobiota bacterium
CATACGCGACGCGTAGAACTGCGCACCGCGAGCGTGGATGTCTCCATGATCGCCGGCGACGAACATGGTCAGGTTACCCCAATCATTTGTGCATTGCGCGTTTTGCGAGATAGGTACCGGCTCGTACTGATAGTAGACGACGCCCGCAATCCCATTGGTGAGCGAACTTGCCATGTAGTCGGCCTGCCAGAGCGCCCCATCGACGAGCATCGGCGTTTGGCTGAAGTTCACGGCTGTGAAATTCGCCTCGGTGATGTACATCGGAACGCTTGGGGGCAACCCATCCGACCGCCAGGCGTTGACCATCCCCTTGATGATCGAGGGTTCTTGCAACAAATCGAGCTGTAGCGCGGCGCCATGTTCGCAACCGTTGAACGGGTAGTGTTCAAACGACATGAAGGCAAGTTGATCGAGCGCAGCATGGGCGCGCAAGTAGTTCAGAAAGCGGTTGAACCACGAGATATTGCCATCCGCATCTGGCCAGGTCTGCAGGTCGCTGTTGACGCCGGAGAAGACCGGCCCGCCTAACTTGATCTCCGGATAGACTTTATGGATCGCCCGGGCCCATTGCACGTAGAGCGCAGCATCATCCTCAGGCGTCGTGTATTGCCCGTCAGGCTCTTCACCCAGCTCGATAAAGGAGATGAGGTAGTGGCGGCTGCGCAAGTAACGGATCTCCGCCACAGCGTTGTCGGGCGTGCTGTACAGCATCGCGACTGGGTACATGGCGGGGGCGCCATGGGTCAGGCCGCTGCGTGCGATGAGGTCAAGCCCAGGCTGCTCTTGGTTTCGCACCCGGTCGGCCGCGCTATGCCAGGGGTCGACAGACGAAACGTACGTAGCGCTTTGACGGTCGCCGCAGCGTTGCCGGCCAGGATTCGCGCCGCCGCAGGGCAGGTGATGCACGAAGTCGTGGAACGCTCCGGCACCATCCCGCAAGCCGACCGAAAGCTCATTGATCGCGTAGCCGACGCAATTCCGCTTGTCCGAGCTGCCGTGGCTGTCGCAGGTTTTCGAGGAAGCCGACATGAGCACACGGAGATACCGAAAACTGATCGGTGTGCTGACGGTCAACGTGTCCACGGGTCCTTGGGCCGGGTTGCTAGCCGATCCGCGTGCCGTGCGCGTCTGCGTTTGCATCGTGGACCAGGTGCCGGTGGCTGGATCGTTGATCGGGTCGTCACCCGTCCACCATGCCAGCGCGTACGCTGTGGCGTATGGATTTGCCCACGCGATGCGCACCTCGTTGACCGTGCGCGTCTTGCCAAGGTCGACGACCACCCACTGCGCATGCACCTGGTCGGGATCGCCCGTGAACGAACTATCGAGGTACGGGTCGCTTTTCCAATACGTACTGGCATCGCCATCGTCGAGACGGGAATAGCTCTCGTTGTTCCCCTGATCGGTCGTGTTGCCGCGGTGCGGCAGACGATACCCGAATGAATCCGTGATGATGGGCGATGCCCTTGAACTGCTGCTCGTCCAATAGCCAGCGTTGCCGGCGCTGAAGGTGCCTTGCGGATTCCAGTGCCAGTCTTGGTCCGATAGCTCCGTGAACAGGCGATAGCTCAGCCACCCAAGGCCCGCGTCGAGCATGGCGCGGATATTCTGGCGCGAGTAGAGCGCTGGGATCGATCCTGCGGGCTCCTTGTCGACCGTGGAGCCCAGTGCGAGCCAGGGTTGGATGGTGGTGATCTTCTGCGCGGACGAGACGCTCACGACGACTGTGCTAACAGGACCGGACGAGTCCGCGTGCGCCGCGCCCGCCGCTACCAACAATGACATGCACATAGCACCTGTACAGATGCTCGTACGGATGTCCATTGCGGCACACATACCGCGGATGACGCCAAATGCCTGCGGATAGCCAACGGTCAAGGACGCGGGCGAAGGTACGACTATCGTCGTACATGGCGCGTGTTCGCGGCGCACAAAGCGCTCTGCAGTCGCGCCTCGCGGGCAGCTCGGTGCGGCAAAAGCCCGAGAAACCAAGGCCGAGGGAGAGGTCGGCTCCGGCGGCCGACCGAACATCTGTTCCCGCGCCAGAGAGAGGCTTGCTCCGCGTAACAGAACCGCCCGGCCTAGCGTTAACGGGAAGAGTGCCGGGGCCGGCTTCGTGCGTGAAAAGAGCCCGAAGGCTTACACCGCCCGACACCATGTTGACAACTCGAAAGGAGTTAACCCTAGTGAAACGGAGCGCGTTTTCATTATTGATGGCAGTCGCCATCCTCGCCGCTGGCACCGCAATGGCCTCCGCGAACGCGACAGGCCATTGGCAAGTTCAAGTCACAAACGGCGCCGATCTCAACACCGGTGTGGTCACCTTTAACCAGGTCGGCCAAACCGTCGTCGGCAAGCTGAAGAACACGACGATCAACGGCACGATGGTCAGCGACACCAAGATGAATGGGAAGTGGAACGGACCGCACGGCGCGGGGTGGATAACCCTGTACTTCGCCGCGAGTGGCAAGAGCTTCCAAGGCGAATGGGGCTACAACGGCAAGAAAGCCGGTGGCCAG
>JAFANK010000105.1 GCA_019232725.1 Vulcanimicrobiota bacterium
GGTTTAATCGGGACCTCGATCGGGCTCGCGCTGCGCCAACGCTTGCCCAAGGCAACGGTAGTCGGTTATGATCGCGTCGCCGCGCACGCGCGCCTAGCGCTTCGGCGCAAGGCGCTGACATCGGTCGCAAGCAGCATGGAAAATGCCGTTGCAGACGCGCAGGTCATCCTGATCGCCGTACCACGGCGCCAGGTCGTGCCGCTTTTGCCTCGCGTGCTACGCGCAGCACCAGTGGGCGCGCTGGTGTTGGACGTCGCCGGCCTCAAATCAGCGATCGTCGCCGCAGGCCATCGCGGACAGCGCACCACGCGCACGGCCGTGTTTGTGGGTGGCCATCCAATGGCGGGCACCGAGAGAAGCGGTCCCGGCTTTGCACGCGGGGATCTCTTCGTCGGAAGAACATTTGCGCTGTGCGTGCCAATACAGTCGCGCCGCTCGGCCGCTGCACGTCACGCGGAGGTCTTTGTTCGAATGCTCGGAGCCCTGCCGGTGCAGTTGTCCGCTCGTGACCACGACCGTGTGGTTGCAGCCACGAGCGCGTTACCGCAAGTCGTCGCGTCGGCGGTCGCGGCGGCAGTCGTAGACCTTGCGGGTAAACACACGATGCTCGCCGGACCGGGCCTCGATGGCGTCATCCGGTTGGCGGCGAGTCCGCCGGCGCTGTGGGCCGAAGATTTGATCGCCAACAAGCGCAATGTTTTACGGGCGCTTGGCGTTTTACAAAGGACACTGCACGGTTTTCGGCAGGCCATCGCAGCAGGCGAGCGCATGCGGCTGCACCGATTGCTTCGTGCAGGTGCGAGTGCCCAACGACGGCTCTCGCGGCGCCGACAGGTATTTGTGTCCCGGACGGAATAGCGCTCAATCCCAAATCATCATTGGAAAGCTCCGAGGAGAGCCATGCACAACTATCAACGCAGCACTCTTGCGGCTGCGGCAGCACTGATGCTCGCCGCCGCGTGGACCCCGGCGACCAAGGCCGTCGCTGATGCGCCCAGTTACTACGAGCCGCCCAAATTCAAGACGCAGGTCAAGCCGAACTATCCGGATTCGGCCCGCGCCGCTCACGAGACCGGAACGGTCTTCGTCAAGGTCCTCGTCGAGCCCAACGGCACCGCGAAGCAAGTCATGATCGCCAAATCCTCGGGGCACAAGGACCTCGACGACGAGGTGCTCCGTGTGGCCAAGGAATCCACGTATGTGCCGGCCATGCGCGACGGCAAGCCGACAATGGCGTTCTATGATTTCAGCTACAGTTTCACGTTATCGGGTCTTGCGGAAACCGCAGCCGCAACATCGGCCAGCGCTCAGCAGCTCGCCTCGAATCCCAAGAACGTGAGCGCGCGGATGGCGCTCATCGAAGCAAACATCAATAAGCGAGATTATGCCAAGGCCGAAAGCGTTGCCGACGAAGGCGTCAAGCTCTTACCAAGTGACGCGAGACTGTGGAGCGCTCGCGGCGCGGCCTATTACTCGGATGCGTCGGATAACGACAATAGCCGCCTGAGCGCGCAAGAGGCGACGTCGAAAGCCAAGGTCGCCGCAGACTCCTACGAACAGGCAGTCAAGCTCGATCCGAAGGCGGCTTCGCCGAGCGTCGCAGCAGCCGCCTACGCGCTCTATGGCTTCCATCTGTGGGCGAGCCAATCGTACGCGGAATGCATCCCGTACGCTGACAAAGCGCTTACAGCCAGCCCCAAGAACTTCCAGTACCTCATGCTCAAGGGTGATTGTCAGTCGGGTCAGGGCGATTACAAGGCAGCCATCGGGAACTACCAATCCGCCGCACAGTATGACGACAAGAAGAACTCGACGATCTCGTCGCGCCTCTATGCCTCGCTCGGTCTGGCACAGTTGAATTCGGGCGATGAGAGCGCCGGCATGCAGTCGATGATGCAAGCGGAGAAGATCGATCCCAAGGCGCCCTACGCGTATCAGAACACGGCAACGTATTACATCACGAAGAACCCGCCGAATTACAATGCGGCGCTCACCCCGTTGATCCAGCTGGCGCAAGTGCAACCGACCAACGTGCAGGCGCAGGTGAACATCGGCGACATCTACACCCGCCAGAAGAACTACAAAGCCGCACAGGAAGCGTACACCAAAGCACTGCAGATCGATCCCAAGAGCGGTGACGCGCAGTTCGGTCTGGCTGAGATCGCCGCTGCACAAGGCGACGTCAAATCGATCGACGGCCCGCTGCAGAAGGCGATCGCGTTGTCGCCGGGGAGCGCCGCACTCTACAATACGACCATCTCGCAGCTGCTCATCGGGACGAACAGCAGCGACCGCCTCGGCGATGCGGCGCGCTATGCGGACGCGGCTACGAAAGCCGACCCCAACTCTGCTTGGGCGTGGTACACGATGGGTATCGTGTATGCTGACCAGCAGAAGAAGGACCAGGCTAATTCCGCATTGCGCAAAGCCTTCGACCTCTTCAAGGCCAAGAATGACCAAGTCGGCATGAATGCGACCAACCAACAATTCATGACGCTTAACGGCAAGGACAACAGCCTGATCACGGGTTCAGGTCGTAGCCAGACGACGAACCAATCGACGTCGCCGGGCTCTTAAAGGGTAAACGATAGGCTGTTCGACCCAACGCATAGAGGGAGCCGCTACGAGCAAGGAATCGCGAAAAAGGGCGTGTAACCCGTTCCGCCACCTGGACGGGCGAACGCGCCCGGCCTTTTTATTCACGGATGGGGCGTTCCAGGTAGAAGCGTCGTTCGCAAACCATTTTTGAGGGGATTTGACTCTAATGGGTTTCTTCCAATCGTTTGTTGACTTCCTCAACCGCGGCGGTCCAGCGATGTACGCGCTGCTGTTGCTGTCGATCGTGTCGGTCGGCATCGTGCTCGAGCGGCTGTATTTCTTCTCGAAGCAGCACTCCGACCCAGCCGGACTGCTCAAAGAGATCGGTGACCGCGTTTCCAAAGATGATATGAACGGCGCCATCGCCGTGTGCGACCGCCATAAGGGCATGCTGCCCAAGATCCTGCAGTTCGGCTTGTACCGGCACGAGAA
>JAFANK010000160.1 GCA_019232725.1 Vulcanimicrobiota bacterium
TGCGATTTTCCGAGCAACGCCTTGAGCTCGGTGAGTTCGTGCTCGCGGCCCACAAATGCGGTCGCTTGGCGGGGCAAATTGTTGGGCAAGGTTTCAAGAGAATGCAGTGTTGGAAAAATCTCGCCTAAACCGGGCGCTGCAAGCTGATGCACCTGCTCGGGCCGCGCGAGGTCGCGCAACTGGTGTTCACCGAGATCGCGCAGCGACGTCTGCGGCGGCATGACCCCATGGAGCAGCTGCGCAGTGGCGCCTGAGACCAGCACCTGGCCACCATGGCCGATGGCCAGCAGCCGTGCCACGCGGTTGACCGTGGGGCCGAAGTAGTCACCATCGCGCTCTTGCGCGGTGCCAGTGTGAACTGCCATCCGGATGCGCAATCCGCCGACCGCACCGAAGTCCTCAGTGTCGAGCGCGCGCTGAGCGTCGACCGCTCCAGCCAAAGCGTCTTGCGGGCGCGCGAACGCGGCGCACACCGCATCGCCGACAGTCTTGAACACGACGCCGCCATGCGCTGCCACTGCTGTGCGGAGCAGCGCATCGTGACGGCTCACCGCGCTTTCCATCTCAGCGCGGTGCGACTCCCAGCGTTGCGTGCTGCCTTCGATGTCGGTGAACAAGAACGTCACCGTTCCACTGGGCAGCGTTGGTGAAGCGCGCTGGGAAGCGCCGCTCGACTGCGACATCAGCAGAAACTTTCGTTACTTGGTTGGGTGAACCTCGGTGGATGTGAATTCTTTGCAGATCGCGATGGCCTCTTCAAAGGCCTGCTCTGTCGACCAGGACGCACCTTCGGCCATGAGCTGCTGCAACGGCGCTTCTCCAAAATGATCGCGCATCGACTCGATGATACGATCAATATCCATTGGAATGCGTTGCGCGTCCCGGATCCAGCTGCTTGTATCAGCTTTTCTGTACCCTAAGAGTTTTGCCGCCCGTTTGAAGTCGTCGTCATATACCGCGAGCGCTATGCATGGCTGTAGCGTCACTTCTCGCGTCTCGAGCAGCTCGTCGCGAAGAATCCCCAATGCGCTCCGCATGGCTGAGCGAGCTTCATCAAAGCGTTCCATCGTCGTGAGGTACGCGGCCTTGGCGCTGAGCATGAGCGCTTCCATGTCGCGTTCGTGCAGCGTCTGTGCCATCTTCAGTCCTTCTTCGGCAACCGTGATTGCTCGAGACACATCACCTGTTAGTTTCTCCAACGCTGCTTGATCGAGCAGCATGATCGTTAAGTTGCGGTCAGCACCTCGCCGTTTGTAGTAGCGCATAGCGGCGTCAAAATGGTCCCTTGCGAGTTCGAACTGCTCTGTGTTCGTGTAGAGCTTGGCCAGCTGCTGCAGCGCGGCCGCCTCACGATAATCGTCATGAGCTCGGCGAGCGGCGCCGAGCGCTTCGCGCAACGCCGCTTCTCCTTCTTTGGGCCTCCCCGCGGTCGTGTTACGTTCGCCAAGATACAGGAGCGCTCGGGCCAACACGCGGTCGTCCGCGAGTGACCGTGCGCCCGCTACGGCGCGCTCGACAGTAGCGTCGAAGGCCTCCTCGTCGGTCTGCGCAATAAGCGTGCGCGTCAGCGCTAAATCGACGGCAACGCTGAGCTTCAGATTGTTCTCCGGGGTGATGCTTGCGCGCGCCGCTTGGAGCCAGCGGTGGCCTTCTCGCTGATGACTGGCCCAATAAGGCCAGATGTGTTCGGCGATTTCCGCCCCAAGAACGCGATCGTTTCCTTGATCTAAGCTCCATTGCAAAGCGGAGCGGATATTTTGGAACTCCACTTCGACGAGGGTCAGCCAGTCCAGCGCTGGGAGCACCTGCCATCGGTCAGCGACCTGCTGCGCGTATCTGGCAACAAAGCGAGCGTGGCGTCGCGCGGTTGTGTCGAATTCTCCTTCGTTTTCTAAGAGCTCGAAGCCGTATTGGCGCAACGATTCCAATAAACGATAGCGTTGCGAATCAGCGTCAACGTCGACTACGACAAGTGATTTGTTCACGAGCGATGACAGGATGTCGAGCATTCCCAATTCATCCAGCTTGTCGTCAGTACAGACCTCGCTCGCGGCTTCCAGCGACCACCCGCCCTGAAAGATGGACAGACGGCGGAAAACCTTGCGCTCGGCCTCGCTGAGCAGCTCGTAGCTCCAGTCGATCGTGGCACGCATCGTCTGCTGGCGTGGTAGCGCTGTGCGATTGCCGCCGGTGAGCAAGCGAAACCGTTCATCCAAACGCTGCGACAGCTGCTTCAGATTCAGAATGGACACGCGGGCGGCTGCCAATTCTATCGCGAGGGCGATACCGTCCAAGCGCCGACAGATATCCGCGACGATTGGCTCTTTGTCATCAGTAAACGTGAAACGCGTGTCCAGCGCAGTGGCTCGGGCGACAAAAAGAGCCACCGCCTCGTGCTTGAGGGCCGCTTCAGCCGACATCGCCACGTCGCGAGGAGGCACCGACAATGAAGGAAGGCGATAGACCTGTTCCCCGGAGACGTTGAGCACTTCACGGCTCGTGGCGAGCACGATGATGTTCGGGCAGTGCTTGACGATTGCTGAGACAACCCGCGCTGTCTCGGCAACAATATGCTCGCAGTTGTCAAGGACCAACAGGAGGCGCTTGTTTTTGAGGCACAGGCAGAGGTCGTCGAGCGGGGGACGATCGGGTGGCAGCTGCGTATCGAGAACCGCGGCGATTGCGCTCGCCAGTGCGTCTTCAGTCCCTACTTGGACGAGGTCGACGAACCAGACGCCATCTGCAAACTCCTCGAGCATATCCGCCCCAACCTGCAACGCAGTACGAGTCTTTCCAACCCCTCCAGTACCGACGACGGTGACAACTTCGAACTTCGCGAGAAGCGATTTGATCTCGTCGAGCTCGTGCTCGCGCCCTATAAAAGCGGTGCCCTGGCGCGGCAAGTTATTCGGGAGCGACGCAAGCGAGCGTAGCGGCGAAAAGCCTTCTTTCAATCCGGGCGCAGCGAGCTGGTGCACGTGTTCAGGCCGCGCGAGGTCGCGCAATTGGTGTTCGCCGAGATCCCGCAGCGACATCTGCGGCGGCGTCACTCCGTGCAGCAGGTGCGCTGTTGCGCCCGAGACCAGCACTTGATCGCCATGGCCGATAGACAGAAGCCGTGCCACGCGGTTGATCGTAGGGCCGAAGTAGTCACCATCGCGCTCATGCGCGGTGCCCGTGTGTACTGCCATCCGTACACGCAGTCCGCCGACCGCGCTGAAGTCCTCAGCGCCGAGCGCGCGTTGAGCATCGGCCGCTGTAGCCAAGGCATCTTGTGGACGCGCGAACGCGGCGCAGACCGCATCCCCGACCGTCTTGAACACGACGCCACCATGTGCCGTCACCGCTGCGCGCAGCAGCGCATCATGACGGCTGACCGCGCTTTCCATCTCAGAACGGTGAGATTCCCAGCGTTGCGTGCTGCCTTCGATATCGGTGAACAAAAAGGTCACCGTTCCACTGGGCAGCGCCGTGGCAGCGGCCTGCGAGGCGCCGCTTGAGTGCGACATCAGCGCACTTTTCGGCGCACTGCGACGCGAACCTAGCCGCGTTATTGTCTTTGCAAGGCCATTCGCGTCGCGATCTGTGTGGGCGATGCAACGCCGGTTTTTTTGAATATCGACGTCATGCGGGCTGCAGCATGGCGATCGCGACGCGTGCGCCGTGTGTTCCTTCGATCGAGACCGCGGCCTCGCACATTCCAAGCTCACCGTGTGCCGACGAGTCTGTTGGCCGTGCAACCAGGTCATCCACTGCACCGCGAAAAACGCGCAATCCGATCGAGTTCGTGCGCTCGACCGACGAAGGTCTCGGTACTTCTGGAACAGCCACTCTAGAGCTCTCCGTGACACAGGGCACCTTTGGGGCGACGGCGCAAATGCACGTCACAAGCCATGCGGTCACTTACAGCAGTTG
>JAFANK010000168.1 GCA_019232725.1 Vulcanimicrobiota bacterium
ACGCTGGCCAACGGTACGGTCGGATTACCGAACACCGGTATTTGCGGCTACAACAACGCCTACGGTACCAACTACGCCATGCTCGACCCGAACGGGTACTACGCACCGTCGTTCGTGATGGCACCAACCTCAATGACCCCGTCCTATGATATTGCGTGGAATATCAATTTCACGCCCGAAATCAAGGAAATGGGATTCGATGTGCTGGTGCCCTTCGCGTACGTGTCCGGCAATCCGTACGGCGACGCACTGCAATTCCCAGATCCGCACTGCCCGAACACAGCAGGCGGCACACCGGTTCCCTCCAACGCGAACACCGGTTGCATCGCAGTGCCTGCCGGACGATCGTACTACGGTGGCAACGGGCCAGATCCGTACACCGGCACGTTCGATGCGCCCGGTTCGTTGAAAGGCCCATCCTGGTGGACATTGGGTCTTGCGGTCTCGCACGACATCGGCCACAATCTCAAGGCATCGATCCTGGGAACGAACCTCGTGGCGGGCGTTCACAACCAGGGTTATCCGTGGGAACAGCCGACACAACAGAACAACGTATCGTACGCCGACAACTCCTTCTATAGCGCCCTGCCGCTTGGTGCCTTCACGGGCATCCTCGGTCCAGGCGCGAATATCGGGCCAAATCCGGCGAACGGTTACTACGGCAACAATTACTACCCATATTCGCCGGCGGGCGCGCTGCCCTACCGCGACTGGGTGTTCTCGCTCTCGATGAAGATGTAGAGCGAAGAATCGACAACGCGAGAACGGCCGCTCACCAGTGTGGAGCGGCCGCTCTCTTTATATATGTGCAGAATATATATGCAAACCCGGCCGTGGCGGAACAGGCGATAGCCTAGGCTGGTCGTGCCTCGAACAAGTCAGATGCCGCCGCGAGGAACCTCGACGTGAAGCCGCTGCGGTGCGCGGGCGGCAGCCAGTACGCTATCTCGACCGCGATCTGATCCAGGCAGGGCGTCAACACTTGGCGTTGCAGCGGCGCCGCTCGTCGCGCCGGTGGGCTTGTCTCGTGAGCGCGGTCGCGGAGGGGCAAGCTCAGTCGCTTGCGCGCAACCTGTCCGAGTGCGGCCTCAAGACATTTGACAAGCGCTGCCGTCGCCCAGCGCGGGCCGGGGTTCTCTCCGGCATCGGCGAGCAGCTCGACAAAACGGCGGCTCAGTACTGCGATGGTGAACTCATCGAGATCGAAGGCGCTAACTGCATTCCCAGGCAACGCGGGGTGGACGAGCAGATCGTACAGATAAAATGGCCGACGCAACTGGACACCCAGCTCCCAGGTGAGCACCCGTTGCCGGCGTGCGTCTTCCGTATTGCCAAGGAACTCGTAGACGATGGCAAGGGTGCCGCTGGCATACGCTCCAACGCCTCGCGCGCCTTGCGCACTTGCCAGATCCGCCGAGCGCTGCGCAATGGCGAGCGCCCGCTTTGCATCGGAGCTCGCGACGTGCCGCGCCCACACCGCATCGATCAATGCGGTCACATACGACTGCGGAAAGCGCTTGCAGAGTTCACCCGGCCGCTCCCACGTATTGCCCAAGAGCAAGTCGGCCCGCCCAGCGAGCGCTGACGCGCAGGCGGCAAACTCGGGCTCGACATTGCCCAGCGCCGCCACCGTCACGTCGCAAAGATCACGGGCTTCGGCATAGTTGCCCTGAAGCAGTTTGAGGATAGATGTGACATGCGAGGTGCGGGCGTAAATGCGAAAATCGTTCAACCGCAAGCAGATAGTTTGCAGCTCGTCGAGCAAAGCGCTCGCCACACCAAGCTCTCCCTCGTCGCATGCCTGCTCCGCCTGGCAGACGAGCGCGAGCGCTTGGAGCCGAAGGTCTGTGCCAGCTTCCTTGCGCAGACGCGCGGTCGCATCAGCGCTCGCTTGGATATCGCACTGCCGTATGGCGTTGAGCCGGTCCACGTAGGCGAGTTCGAACGCAACGCGCGTGCGGGCTGCGCCCGTGAGGCCCGCGAGCGTTTCGAGGATTGCCGGCCGCACGGCTTGGTAACGCTCGGGATCTCCGTGATTCAGATTCGTTCGTGCGATCTCAAGCTGTGCGAGCGGTTTCCAGTACCCAACGCACTTATCGAGCAACGTGGCAGGGACTTCCTGACCATTACGCGCGCATGCGCACACGGCGTCATACGCAGCTCGGCTTCCCACGCGGTCCGCTTCGCGCTCGAGCAAGTGAGCAGCAGTCTGCGGCTGGACGGGTGAGATCATCCGCGAGATCTCGTATTTGAAATCCGTGCGCTGCTCGGGGCGCCGGAGCAGCTGTTCTGCGGTCTGTTCCAGCATGGCGATCGCGTCCGCCCGCAGGCGGAAAAATGTGCGGGCCGAAACGTTTAGCGCCCGCGCGACATGCGATCCCTTTTGGCCTTCGACGTCACACCGCGTGATGATATCGCGCAGCAGCGCATGATGCGGGGTCGGCTCTTGAAACGCCCGATTGACGAGCCAGAGCACCGCCTCGCGAATGGAATCCGCACCCAACGCTTCTTGCAGCTGAAGTCCGAGATGCGAGCGCACGAGATCCTGCGGACGGTCGAGACAGGCGAGCAAACGGCGCATCTGTTGACCGGACCAGCTCATTGGCGTCTGCCTAGCGATGGACGAAGCATTGGTTGCATCTCTTGGGAGCTGGCCTGTGCGTCTTGCCTCGCTAGGAGCTCTCGTGGAGTTGCCGTTCGACACGCACCGCGGACGCTCTTTTGGAAAGGGTGGCCGCTATGTGGCAGTTTTCTGGCAGTTCGACTAGGAGCGTTTTTTGCGTCGCGGTTTCTTCTCCAAGCGCAGGTCTTTTTCAAGTTCCATTGCCTGGTCCGTGAGAAACTTGCCGCGCCGTTGCAAAACGCCTGCCAGGCCCCCTGCCTCGCGCGTGATATACTCGCCGCGTTGTCTTGCGATCTCAAGCGCTGAGCGCGATATCGTTTCGACAGCCGTGAGGCGCCTATCGAGATTGTTGACGCGCGCGGTCAATGTCTCGACGGCATCCATGAGCAGTGAGGTGGCTTGTGCCGTGAGCGCCGCCGGCGATCCGTGCGCGGGTGCCAGCTCGCGTCCCATGAGGTAGGTCTCTGAAACGCCGAAGGCTCGGGCGATTCCTTGCAAGACGCCCATGCGTGGATTTTTCGTGGCTCCGGTGAGTATGTCGCGTAAGGAGGGCTGGCTTATACCGGCGCGGTGAGCCAACTCATTTTGGCTCCATCCCCGCTTTTGCATTTCGCCGTAAACGATTTTTCCCAGGATGGTATCCGGCTTGAATTGGGTGGTCGTTGCAAAGCCCTTCCGCCCCTTGCGCATAACGCTCCCGCTCAGGTGATTGCCGGACACCGATGTGCCCTAGCGTTCCCTTCTCCGGACACCCCTCCTGCCGTCACCGATTCGCGCTGCCAAGTGGTCGACCATTACCAATAATAGTGTCGCCAAGGTAACCGTCGTCAGCCACAACATGCGTGTCAGCTACCGCGATCGACGGTGGCGGCCGAAACGCTCGGCGAGGCGGCCGACAAGATTGCCGCAGTACTCGAGAATGATTCCGAAGATCGTCGGCGGGCTCATGGGCTCGCCTTCGAGAGCACGGCGGCGTGCCTCGCGGATCTCCTCTGAGGACGGAATGCGAAACTTCTTGCTCGGCGCCAAGACGGCTCTGAACTCCACAAAACACGGAAAGTGCAAAAACTCTGCTAGAATTCAATTATAGGCATTAGCTATCGGCAAGTCAAAAGGAATCGTGCGACAAACGGCCTCATGTACCGTTCGGGCCAGACGTTGGCTTACGACCGACGTACGCCGCCAGGAGTGGCGGGTTTTTTGCCTCGCGCCTCAGACGCTTGCAGCACGACGCAGTCGTCGCGTCGGCCATCACAGCGGCACTCAATGGCTCGCTCGAGCATCCCGCGAGTGCGTTCAGCTTCGTGAATCCACGATTCAAGG
>JAFANK010000307.1 GCA_019232725.1 Vulcanimicrobiota bacterium
TCACAAAGTCCTCAAAGTGACCTCTGACAAATCGCTTCATTTGATCGAGTGTCAATGTCGTCATGTTTTTCCAGCCTCAGGTGGCCGCTTTTTGAGCGACGAGAGCGTAGTGATAGGTAAATAGGTGCTCTGCGATGACGGTGAAGCCACTCGCTTGTAAGCGGTCACTAGCTTCATCCACCGTGTAGACATGGTCGCGCGGTGGGCCGACGTCACGGTCGACCGCTGCATTCCAATCGATGATGACCGCCTTGCCCGCGGGTGCGAGCAGCGCACCGAGAGACCGCAGCGCGGTGTCACCGAGCTCGTGCAGCACGTTGATGGCAAGAACCCGTGCTGCCGTTCTGTGGAGCGTTGCAAGATCGCCGGTGCCCGACGGGGTTATCGTCAAGCCCCTCTCAGTTTGCAGCCGCTTTTGAAGCAAGGCGATCATTTGCGGTTGTTCGTCAAGTGCCACCACGCGCAGGTCGGGGCGCAACTTCGCGATCGCAAAGGCATATGCACCGGTGCCCGTACCGAAATCGACGACGGATGCACCATGCGGGGCATCGAGCAAGGCGAGCACATCGGCTGGGGGGAGATACACGAACCGAGCAGGATCATCGAGCATCGCCGCTCGAGCTGGGTCAAACCGTTCCGGTTGCCGTGCCCCGTGGCGGTCCCCGTGCGCTCGTGCCTGCAAGTGTTGATCAGCCATGAAATCTTCGGTTCGAGCGGCCGGCGCTCAAGAAATCAGCGACATGCGATGGTATGCGTTTACAGGCCGAAGCGCATCAGCACCATGCAGATCAGCACGACGACAAAGCCGGTCACGGCCATGCCGTTCATGCGCCCGATGCGCTCGAGCAGGAGCGGCCGCTGCGCGTCGGTCGCTGTCGAAATAGCCATGCCGACCTGTCCCGTCCGCGCCCCCAACACCGCAAGCCCGATGGCAACCAGAAACGCGATCAAGACGGTGACGCCGTAGGCCGACGTCCACAAGACATCGAGGCTTTTGACCGGGCCGAACACGATCGCATTGATGATTCCGAAGAGAATGGTCAGGCCACCGACGGGCGCCATGACCTTCGTGAGACGGCTTCCCATCTGCGCGCCAACCTCAAGCGCGGCAGGCGGTGCGCTTGCCTTCAAGGCGGGCGTCATGACCGCGAACACGAACAAGACGCCGCCGAACCAAAAGATCGCTAAGAACACGTGCAACCAATGGACAATGATGCCTATCCAAAACATGCGCGCCCGTTCCTTCGTATGCGCGGTGAATCCTGCGCTCCATGCGAGCTCAAGCAGTTACTCTTCCCCATCATAATAGTCGAGCTTTTCAGAGCGGATAAGCCGGCGCTCAGGTGAGCGGACGGCCCATTTGCCGCTGTCCGGATAGTGACATGATTCGCCGATCGGGTTATCGGCGATGACGTACACGAGGAGATCCTCTGTGCCCGTGTTGGTCATCTGATGCGGCTCTCCAGGCTCGAATACGAACGCGTCACCGGCGGCGATCGGCGTTACACCTTGCGCGTCTCTGACGGTTCCGAAGCCCGAGATGACATGGTAGAACTCCCATTGTGCACTGTGCGAATGATAAGGATAGGGCGTTGCGCCTGGGGGGATGCGCGTGATCTCAACATCAAAGGGGTGTCGCTCTCGCAAGTCCGTTGACGCCGCCTTGCGGCCGAGCGCTTCGGACAGACCTTTGCTCGCGCCGCAAAAACGGCCCTTTGGCGAGGTCCACGTGTCTTCCTGAATCTGATTGGTGTTGACTTTGCGCATCGTTATCGCTCCTCTGCCCGGCTAGCGCCACGTTTACGGACACGTTCGCCTAGAGACCTGTGACGCGCGAGGTCGGGTTTTCCATGCCGAAGAATCCAGGCCCACGTGATGTCTGTCGTGGGTATGGCCCGTGCATCCGCATGTGCGCTGTTCATCGCGGTTGTGATCGCAGGTCATACACCCGCGTTCGCAACAGGCGATCCTGTGTTGTTCGTCGACCCGCTTGTCGGCACGGCTGGCAACCCGAACGACGGTCCCAGCGACACGTTCCCCGGAGCGGATGCGCCGTTCGGAATGGTGCAATGGAGCCCGGATACCCCCTCGCGCCCATCCGGAGGCGGGTATGCCTACAGCGACGCTGACATCACGGGGTTCAGCCTGACGCATTTGAGCGGGCCCGGCTGTGATGTGTTCGGCGATGTCAGCATTTTGCCGACCATCGGCGACATCACCAAACCAAGCAGCGAACGCCAATCGTTTCGGCATACCACGGAAGTGGCAACGCCAGGCTATTACGAGGTCATGATTGGGGAGCCGGCAATCCGGTCGCAGCTCACCGTGACCACACGAACCGGATTAGGTGCTTTCAGCTTCCCGGCGACGACCCAAGCCAACATCCTCGTGAACGCCGCGTCAAATCAAGTCGGGGTGGCGGACGCTGCGATCAGGTTCGTCGGGCAAAACGAGATCGATGGCTGGGCCACGTCCGGTTGGTTCTGCGGCATGCCTGGAACCTACACCGTTTTCTTCGCCTTGCGCTTTGACCGTCCGTTCTCAAGCCACGGCACGTGGAGCTCCTCCAAAGTGATGGCTGGACAGGATGCGATCAATGGCAGCGGCACGGGCGGCTGGGCGACCTTCGACACCACGGTGCAACCGGTGGTTCGGGTAAAGGCCGCTATCTCGTGGGTGAGCATTGCGGGGGCGCGCGCCAATCTCGACACAGAAGCGCGCACCTGGGACCTGGACCAAGAACGCGCCGCGGTCGCGCAAGCGTGGCGCGGCGAGCTCGCGCGTATCCAAGTCGACGGCGGTACGCCGCAGCAATTGCGCACGTTCTACACCGCCCTCTATCACGCGATGCTCCATCCGAATGTCTACAGTGACGCGAACGGGATGTACCGGGGCTTTGACTGTTTCGTGCATCATGCTGATAGCGGCCACACAGAATACGCTACGTTTTCGGGCTGGGACATCTACCGCACGCAAATCCCGCTCGTCGCCATGGTCGATCCTCGGCGCACGAGCGACATGATGCGCTCGCTCGTCCATGCCTCGCAACAGATGGGGTGGCTCCCCAAATGGTCACTGGTCAACGTGGAGTCCGGTGTCATGGGCGGCGATCCGGCCGATCCCATCATCGCTGGAGCGTACGCGTTTGGCGCGCGAGACTTCGATGTGCATGCCGCACTTGCCGCCATGATGAAAGGAGCGACCCAAGCCGAGGGGGCGCCCGGCCAAGGCTGGTACATCGAGCGGCCCGGCTTAGGAGAATACGCATCTCGTGGGTACGTGGTGAACGATCATGCGACCAATGTGTCGCCGGTGGCAAACGGTGCGTCGCTGACCCTCGAGTACGCCTTTGACGATTTCTCGATCGCACGCATGGCGTCGGCAGCCGGTGACAACGCGATCGCGCATGCGATGATGAGCCGCGCTGCGAACTGGTCCACGCTCTTCAACACGTCAACGCAATTGATCGCTCCGCGTGACCGCGATGGGGCCTTCACCTTCTCGCCCATCGCGCGCCACGGTCAAGATGGTTTCCAAGAGGGCAACGGTGTGCAATATTCGTGGATGGTGCCCCACGATATGGCGCGGCTGATCAATGGTATGGGCGGCAACACGTCCGCCACCGCAGCGCTCGATACGTTTTTTCTCAAACTCGACGCAGGCCCGGGCGAGCCCTACGCATGGCTTGGCAACGAACCCACGATCACCAGTCCTTGGACGTACCTCTTCGCGCAAGCGCCGTGGAAAGCGCAGCGCGTTGTGCGCGACGCGATCAACCAGCTGTGGGGCGATGTCCCTGATGGCCTTCCGGGCAACGACGACCTCGGTACGATGAGCGCATGGTATGTATGGAGCGCCCTTGGACTGTATCCGCAAAATCCCGCCGAGCCATTACTCGTGATCGGTACGCCGCTTTTCCAACGCGCGCAGATTCGCGTGCCTGGTGGCGCGAACATCCAGATCCTCGCCCCTGCTGCGGCCCCAAACAATGCGTATATCGAAGCGTTGCGACGCAATGGTGTGCCCTGGACGCGCAGCTGGATCCCGTACAGCCCGAGCGCTCGCGTGCGGCTCGACGTGGATGCCGGAGCTGCGCCAAATAAAGCCTGGGCTGCAAAACCGAGTGATATGCCGCCATCGTACGACGTCGGGTTCAAGAGCTTTCCTCCATCGACGTCTGCGCGGCTCATCGCAGACCCGCAACAGCTGCGCCTCGACCCGGGCGCAAGCGTCGTGCTCCATCTACAGCTCTCGAATCTCGATGCGGTCAACAGCGTGTCGGCACGAATCGCACCGCTGGGCTTGCCGTCGACGTTTCATCTGCACGGATCTGATCAACCGCTCACCGCGGATGCCCACCGCGCATCTCTTGCCGAGCTGACGCTTAGCGCAGACGCCAGCACACCGCCGGGCCTCTACAACGTCGCGCTCGCAGGTACCACGGCCGATGGTGCGTCGCTCGCGCGCGCGACATGGGTAATCACGGTGGCCAGAGCGCAAGCATCTTTTCCGCTCGCGTATGTCGCGAATTACTTCGACAACACGGTTGTGCCGGTGGATCCTCACACGCACGCCTTTGGCGTGCCGATCCCGGTTGGCGCAAATCCCCGCGACGTGTCGCTCAGTCCCGATGGCACGCGCCTGTATGTGGCAGATCAAGGAGACCAAGCGGTGAGCGTTATCGACGTCCGTGCGCAGCGAGTGATCGGGACGGTGACGCTGGCTGGATCGCCATGGGGTGTGCGGGTCGCGCCAGATGGCCGAACCGTGTGGGTGTCATTGACTAGCGACAACGCCGTGCAGCCGATCGACGTATCCACGCTCGTCGCCGGCAAGACGATCGCAGTCGGCGACGAGCCTGGCAACATCGCGATTTCGCCCAACGGCGCGTTCTTGCTCGTGGCCGACCTGCGCTCCAACGACGTCACGCCAGTGGATCTTCGCACGCGAACAGCGCTTGCACCGATCCCGACCGGAGCCCACCCTCGCAGTGTCGCTATCGCGCCAGATGGCGCATCAGCCTACGTCACGAATTCCGGCGCCGATTCGGTGACGGTGATCGATATGATCAAATTCGCTGCGGTGGGCGATGTGCGCGTGGGTGTGTCGCCGCGCGGTCTCGCCTTTGCAGCCGACGGCAGGAGCGTCTATGTCGCGAACTTTGCGAGCAACACCATCACCACGATCGATACGGCCACGCGCACCGTCCGCGGATCGACGTTCGTCGGCTACAACCCCATCGCGGTCGGCGTGGAGCCCGGCGGCGCGTCGGCGCTCGTCGTCAACTCGGGCGACAATGACTGCGTGCCACTGGATCTTTCGACGCACGCCGTCGGGCAACGCATCCCGCTCGGCAACCGGCCAATCGCGATCGCGCGCTAAAACCCTGTCCTAACTCGATGGCTGTGGCGCGGGTGTCTTCGCGCCTGGCCGCGGCGTAATGGGCGGCGGACTTGGGTACGCCGGAGCACCTGGCGCTCCTTGCGGTGCCGTTGCCGGTGCGTTGGGATTGTTCGCTGGATTGGGCTGACCTTGCGGCGCATTTGGCTGTGCTTGCGCGGGGACGGGCGGTGGCACGGGCGTCACGGGCGCAGCGGGCCGCGCGCTATATTGCATGCATTGTTGGAATGCTTGCTGGTACGCGTTCTTGGCGTCTTCTTGTTCTCGTTCTCGTCTGCGGCGGCGCACACCGCCGACCACTGCGCCCGCGGCCGCACCCCAGCCGGCGCCTTCACCCGCATTGCCATTCCATCCGCCGATCATCGCCCCCGTCATGGCGCCAACAGCGGCGCCTTCAAGAGCGCCGCCGCCGCTTTGGCCAGGACCCGCATAGCCGGATTGACGCTGTGCTGCGTTCGCGCAGTTCGCATATGCGGCCGACGACCCCGGTTGCTGGTAACGCTGTTGCTGAGGAACGTACTGCCCGTTTTGCGGGATGTATTGCACGGCCTCGACGGGAGATGCGGCCAGCTCGAGCGCAAAGACCGTCAGCGCGGCAAGGGCGATGCCAGTCAGCCATGCGCTATAACGTCTACTTCGCATAGCGCTTTTGCACTTCTGCCGCTGCAGCCAAAATGGTCAGCGAGGGTTTTGCCTCACAGGTCTGCATCAATCCCTGCGTCGCGTTCTCGAGCTTCACCGTGTCAAAACTGGTGATGCCCTTTCGTCCCGCCTCGTATCCCCAAATGAACATGACGGCGCTCGACCGGTCCATCAGATTGGCTTGCAACAAGTCCGCACACTTGATGCGTGTCAAGTCATAGGTGCGGTAATATTTCACCGTCGGCTGTGGCGCTGGCGTCGTGGCCGCCGCTTGAGCCCGGGTGATGCCCACACCGACTGCCAGTGCAGCCGCCAGCATAAGGACTACGACAGATCTGTGCATGGTCGCTCAACCTTTCTGCGCAAACTCCGGCTGGGTGGTTGGCGGGCGTTTGCGAAGGCCCCTGGTCCGCTTGGCGCTGAACCGATTGCGGACATGGTTTTGCTCCGCCCTCCCGGAAGGCAGAGGATAGGAAAAGAGGTGCAACTCGTGGATCGCCGGTTGTTATCGATCATCCTCGCAAGCTGTTTGCTTGCTGCCGGTGCGGCGAGTCAGGCACGCAGCGCTCCGCAGGCGGAGCCATCCGCGACCGCGACGAGCACCGCGAGTGCGGGCGACGTCAGCGCTGCGATGGTCAAGTATGCAGCCGCCATCGGCGGCCGTTCGGTCATGGAGCGCATCCACACGCAGGTGAGCGTCTTCACGTTTCCGCTGCTCGGCCGCACCATGGTCGTGAAGACGACAACGAAGACGCCCTGTTTCTTCCTGCAAGAAACGCAAGCGCAGGGTGGCACGGGTAAGATCACGATTGGATTCGACGGCAAGACGGCATGGACGCAAGGTCCTGACGGCACGACGACGACGCTCACCGGGGAGAAGCGGGCAGAGGTCGTTTCTGAAGCCGCCGGCGGCAACACGTCGGAGGTGTTCCCCGACCGTTGGCCGACGCAGGTCACGCTCAAACCCGACGAAACACATGACGGGAAGACGTATGTCGTGCTTGCGATCATGCCGAAGGACGGCCTCACGCACGACATCCTGTTAGACGCGCACACCTATCAACCGATGGTCGAGCGCAGCCACGAGAGCGACGTCGCGGTCATCTCCATCGTCAACTCGTTCTCGAAAGGTCCGTTGGGAGAGCTGCAGGCACAAAGCGTCACCACGACGCGCTCCGATGGATTCCCACAGGTCACTGCGACGCTGCAAACCGTTCGCGACAATGACGCTGTCGATGATGCGATCTTCGCGCCACCGCTTGGCAAAGGCGGCGTCACCATCTGATCGAACGGGAGGTCCGGACACCGGCGCCGGGCAACACCGCGTAGGTGAGCACCTCCAACGACCTTGCACCGTTACGTCACACTGCTGCCCACCTCTTGGCGCATGCGGTTGTCGACATTTTCGGCGATGACGTCCAACTCGCTATCGGGCCTGCCATTGACAATGGCTTCTATTACGATTTTCACAAACAGACGCCGTTCGTGCCCGAAGATCTGCCGCGGTTAGAGAACCGGATGCGCGAGCTCATCGCGCGGGATCTCAAGATGCAGGGCAAGCCGATCAGCCGCGCCGAGGCTGAGTCGTATTACACGCAACGCAAGCAGCCGTTCAAGCTCGACATCCTCCACGGCATACCCGATGGCGAGCCATTGACGATGTACGCGATCGGTGATTTCACGGACCTGTGTCGTGGCGGCCACGTTGACTCGAGCGCCGCCGTGGGTGCCGTCAAACTGCTGTCGATCGCGGGTGCCTACTGGCGTGGCGATGAGCACAACCCGATGCTCCAACGCATCTACGGCACGGCATTTCCAACGCAAGCAGAGCTCGACGCCTACCTCGCGCACATCGCCGAAGCCGAGCGTCGCGATCATCGCAAGCTCGGCCGCGAGCTCGACCTCTTCTCGATTGAAGAAGACGCGGGAGCGGGCCTCATCTTCTGGCACCCCAAAGGCGGGATCATTCGCCGCAAGATGGAGGACTGGCTGCGCGAAGCGTTGACGCGCCGCGGTTATGACATCGTTTTCACGCCGCACGTCATGCGCAGGGAGTTGTGGAACACGAGCGGTCATACGGGCTTCTATGCAGAGAACATGTTCGGCCCGATGGAGGTCGAGAAAGAACAATACCAGCTCAAACCGATGAATTGCCCCGGTCACATCTTGATCTACAAGTCACGCCGGCGAAGTTATCGCGAACTTCCCGTTCGTCTTGCCGAGCTGGGCACGGTCTACCGTTACGAGCGCTCAGGCGTCTTGCACGGCCTGTTGCGCGTCCGCGGGTTCACCCAAGACGATGCGCATATCTTCTGCATGCCGTCGCAGATCGAGCGGGAGATTGAGGATTGCGTGGATTTCGCGTGGGAGGTGCTGCGCGTTTTCGGTTTTGACAGCTACAAGGTCGAGCTATCGGCACGCGATCCACAGAAGCCTATGGAATACGCGGGGACAGACGAGGAATGGGCGCGCGCAGAAGGCGCGCTGAAGAACACGCTCGACCGCATGCAGGTACCGTATAGCTACATGCCTGGCGAAGCGGTGTTCTACGGGCCGAAGATCGACGTGAAACTCGTCGACGCGATCGGCAGACCGTGGCAGCTCACAACCGTGCAGTTCGATTTCAATCTGCCGCGCCGATTTGAGCTCGAGTATGTCGCTGAAGACGGCTCGCTGCAGCGGCCCCTCATGGTGCACCGGGCGTTGTGGGGCTCGGTCGAACGTTTCTTCGGCGTCTTGATCGAGCATTATGCGGGTGCTTTTCCAACGTGGCTTGCACCCGTGCAGGCGGTCGTGCTGCCGATCACCGACGTGCAAGTCCCGTATGCACGCACCGTGCAGGCGGCACTCGGCGATGCTGGGCTGCGCGTGGACGTGGACGATTCGAACGAACGGCTGCAGAAAAAGATCCGCAACCAGCAGCTGCTCAAAGTGCCGTACATGCTGGTCGCCGGCAAGAACGAGGTGGAAGCGGGCACGGTGAATGTGCGCGACCGCTCGGGGGCACAAGCGACGATGGCGGTAGCGGCGTTCAAGGACAAGCTTGCCGGGGAGGCCATCGCCCGAAAATAAGATGCGGCTACTCGGGATCGAGACCTCGTGCGACGACACGGCAGCTGCGGTCGTCGTCGACGGCTATACCGTCGAAAGCAACGTGCTTGCTAGCCAAGACGAGTTCCATCGTGCATACGGCGGGATCGTGCCTGAGATCGCTAGCCGCCAGCATGCTGAGACGATCAATGCGGTGATCGAACTTGCACTGCGCAAGGCGCGCCGGGGTTTCGATGATTTGGATGGCATCGCGGTCACCTGCGGTCCCGGGCTTCCCGGCAGCCTGGTGGTCGGCGTCGCCGTCGCACAGGCGGCGGCGCTGGCGCGCGATCTTCCTGTCTTCGCCGTCAATCATCTGCATGGCCACTTGTTCGCCAACTATCTCGAAAATCGCGAGCAGCCCAATCATCCGCCGCCGGTGACGCCGTTTGTCTGTCTGGTCGTCTCAGGCGGCCACACGGACCTTATCGCTGTCGAAAGCCCAAGCCGCCACCGCGTCATCGGCCGCACGCTCGACGACGCGGCCGGCGAAGCGTTCGACAAAGTGGCGCGCATCTTGGGACTTGGCTTTCCGGGTGGACCTGCAATCGATCAGCTTGCACGGTCTGGCGATCCGCGTGCGTTTGATTTTCCGCGTGGGCTCATCCGCAACGCCGGATACGACTTCAGCTTCTCGGGCCTGAAGACTGCGGTGCGCTATCACGTCGACGCGCACCCTGAGGATGTGGAGCGTCGATGCGCGGACCTTGCGGCAAGCTTCCAAGCCGCGGTCGTCGACGCGCTATGCGAGAAGACGATACGCGCGGCCGGCGACGCCAGCGTCACGACGATCGCGCTCGCCGGCGGTGTTGCCGCTAACTCAAGCCTGCGTACTGAGTTGCGTCGGCGCGCCGCGGATGCCGGCATCGCCGTGCTCGTGCCGCCTCTTGCGTATTGCACCGACAACGCAGCAATGATCGCGGCGGCCGCGTTTTATCGTGGCGAACAGGGACAGGTCCGGCCACAAGACCTGCGCATCGATCCCAATTTCGCTTGGTAGATTTATGCGCGCGGCTCTTCGCCGGGCCGCATGATCTTCAGCAGGTTTGTGCGCCCAGCGACGCCGAGCGGCGTGCCACCGACCAGCACGACTGCCTGCCCGGCGGTGACCGCGCGGAGACTGAGTAACCGTTCCTCAACCGCCTCGAGCAGATCGTCTGTGCCGCGTCCGAAGTCGAGCACGCACGGCTGCACCGCCCAATCCAATGATAGCAGGCGCGCGATCTGCTCGTCGGGGACGAATGCGTAGACCGGTACCGTCGGGCGGTCCTTGCTCACCATGCGCGCGGAGAACCCAGTACGCGTGAAGGCCGCGATTGCGCGCACGTCGATCGATTCTGTGATCGCGATGGCCGCCTGCGAGATCGCCTGCGAGTCGTTCGTGACCGTTGACGACCGACGCCGGTCGCGGACGGGCGGAAAACTCCGCTCGGCTTCCAGCGCGATGCGCACCATCGTCGTCACCGCCTCAATGGGATAGTCACCGGCGGCCGTCTCACCCGAGAGCATGGTGCAATCGGTGCCATCGATGATGGCGTTGGCGACGTCGCTGGCTTCGGCACGCGTGGGACGCGGGCTATGCATCATCGACTCGAGCATCTGGGTCGCGGTGATCGCTGGAATGAGGTGCGCGCGAGCACGCGCGATGATCTGCTTCTGCAGGGTCGGCACACGTTCGGGCGCCATCTCGACACCGAGATCGCCGCGCGCGACCATGACGGCATCGCAGACATCGAGAATCTCGTCGAGATGATCGATGGCCTCCGCGCGTTCGATCTTCGCGATGACAGGTGTCGTGCCGCCGGCGGCCTTGACAACCGCCTTGGCATCCAGCACATCCTGTGCTTTGCGCACGAATGACAATGCGATGAAGTCAGCCCCACCCGGAACGACCACCGCCAAGTCGTCGCGGTCTTTGTCGGTGAGCGACGGGGAGGAGACGCGCACGCCCGGCAGATTCATCCCTTTGTGCTCGGCGAGCTCGCCGCCGTTGACGACTTCGGTCATGACCGTGGTCGTGTCGGCGTGCAGCACGCGCAATTCGATGCGTCCATCATCGAGCAAGATGCGGTCTCCGGTTTTCACGTCGCGCGCGAGCGATACGTACGTCGTCGAGACGCGTGTCGCCGTCCCCACGACCGGCGCGGTGGTAATCTCAAGCTGTTGGCCAGCGCTGAGATGGACGGGCGTGTGGTGTTCGAGCTGACCGATGCGCAGTTTAGGTCCCTGCAGGTCTGCGATGACGCCCACGAAGGTGCCGTGCTGCTTCTCCGCTTCGCGCACCATCGCTATCCGCTCGCGAAACTCGTCGTGCGTGGCGTGCGACATGTTGATGCGGAACACGTTGACGCCTGCGTCGATCAAACGTGAGACCATCGCCGGGCTGCTGCTTGACGGCCCGATCGTTGCGATCACTTTGGTCCGCCGGAACACGCTCACGTCGCCCTGCTCCGGACCGCGATCCAGCGCAAGATGCCCTCGCGCACGACCTCTCGCTCTACCGCGTGAAGCCGCTCGAGCGCAACCGCCTCATCTTCATGGGGATGCAGCTGCATGGAACGCCGTGCGAGCAGCGGTCCACGATCCACAAGGCCCGTGATCTGGATGAGGCTGGCACCCGTGTGCGGCACGTTGGCGGCCAAAGCGTCACGCAACGCATGCGCGCCGCGGAACACGGGCGTCGTCGTGCCATCCGCGAAGACGACGACGTCGTCGCCCGGCTTCTCCGGCAGATATGCCGGATGGAGATTGAGCACGCCCGCAAAACCCGCGTCTAAGAACTCCTGTGCAAGCACATGCATCCATCCGAGCAGGAGCACGAGCTGTGCGCCGCTCTCCCGCACCACGCCGGCCAGCCGCAACGCGTATTGCGGCCTCGTCTCATGGCGGCGGTCATAGCGCACAACCGCGGCGGGGATGCCCGCTCGTCGCGCGCGTTCCAACGCATAGGCGTCCGGCTTGCTCGAGACCACGAGTCGCAGATCGAGCGGCAGTTGTCCCTGCTTGCAGGCATCGATCACCGCCTGCAGATTCGTGCCGCTGCCGGAGACGAGCACCGCCGTCGGCACGCGAGAGACGCTGATCGTCGCCTGCGTGCCGGCGTTCATCTCATGCACCACTGAGGATCACACTTGGCCCGCAGCTGTGGCGCGGCTCCACTTCACCGACGACCGCCACGCTTGAGCTCGCGCCGTCGATGGGCTGCGCCTCCAGCGCGGCCTCGGCCGCCGCGACGGCACGCTTTGCATCGGCGGCTGCGACGATGCAGCAATAGCCGACGCCCATGTTCAATGTGCGATACGCCTCAGTCGTCGACAGATGCGCCTCGCGCACGATGAGCTGCGCGATCGGTGGCACCTGCCAGCGCTGCGCGTCGAAGCGCGCGGCGAGATGCTCCGGCAACGCGCGCGGCACGTTGTCGATGAGGCCGCCACCCGTGATATGCGCCATGCTCTTGATCCTGACGCCAGCTGCTTGGATCGCGCGGACGTACGGTAGATAGCTTGGATGTACTGCCAAAAGCGCGTCGCCGATGGTCTGCGCACTTGCGGCATCAAGGCGTTCGTGCCAGCGTTCCGTGTCAAGCGTCGCGCGCGCAAGCGAATAACCGTTGGTATGCAATCCGTTGGCCGGCAATCCGACGATCGCATCGCCCGCGATGACGGTGGTCACGTCGAGCATCGCGTTGCGCTCGAGCGCCCCGACGATCGTGCCGGCAAGATCGAAATGTGGCGGTGTGTAGACGCCCGGCATCTCGGCGGTCTCGCCGCCCAAGAGCGCCATGCCCGCTGTGTGGCACGCGTGGTCGATGCCCGCAACCACGTCAGCGGCGGCAGTGGGATCGAGCTTACCCATGGCGAGATAATCGAGGAAGAACAGCGGTTGCGCATTCGAGCAGAGCAAGTCGTTGACGCAGTGGTTGACGAGGTCGGCGCCGATGGTGTTGAAGCGGCCAAGCGTTGCGGCGACGAGCACTTTTGTGCCCACCCCATCGGTGCTTGCCACGAGCACGGGATCCGTGTATCCCTGGAGCGAGAAGCATCCGGCAAAACCACCGATGCCAGTGAGCACGCGGGGATCGCGATGCTGCGCGAGGATCGAACGGTAGCGTTCGACCGCCTCGTTTGCCGCGTCGATATCGACGCCGGCGGCACCGTACGCATCCGTCATATACGAGCGTCGTTTGTCGCATGCGCAGCAGCTCCCTATCCCTGCGCCAAGGGCGGTCTGTTGGCTTTGTAGAAATGCGGACGCCTCTCACTAGGACTGACGATAGTGCACGCGCGGGCGCGGCCACATTGTCGCGCTTGCGGCATCAGTAAGAAAGGTGTTGGCTGGGGCATGAAGGTTGCGGTACGGGCTGAACGCCCAACCCACGTCAAGGCGGACGCGATCGCGATTGGATTGTTTGCCGATGGCAATCCGTCGCAGGGTTTTTCGGCGATCAACACAGCAACGGGTGGCGTGCTTGCCGATATGCGCAAGCGCGGCGAGCTCCGTGGCCGCGACAAAGAGGTGACGGTTATTCCCGGCGGCCGGCGTCTGAAGGCAAAACGCGTCATCGTGATCGGGCTCGGCGAGCGCGCAACGTTCCACCCTGCCGGCTTTGCCCGCTTCGCGGGGCTTGCCGTGCGCGCGGCCGCACACCGCAAGCTCGGGTCTGTCGCAATCGTCCTCCCAGAGCCGATACCGTTTAGCGCCGAAGCGGCAGTTGAGAACGCAGCCGAAGGCGCGACCATGGCGACGTTCGATCCGGCACCGTATCGCAAGGCGAACAACACGACGCCAGGCGCGGTCACAAACGTCACGCTGCTCGTCGAACAGCAGGCCAACGCCACGTCCCTGCAATCGGCGCTCGAGCGCGGACTTGTGCTCGGCGAAGCAGCCAACGCGATTCGCGACATGGTCAATTTACCGTCCAATGACATGACGCCGACGCATCTCGCGCAACGTGCGCAAGAATTCGGCAAGCGCTACGGCTTGAAGGTCACCGTGCTCGACCGAGCTGAGATGAAACGGCTCGGCATGGGATCGATGCTTTCTGTCGCTGCGGGCGCAGACCAGCCGCCTAAGGTCATCGCGCTTGAATATCGCGGCGACAAGAGCTCCAAGACAACGCTTGGCCTCGTCGGCAAAGGCATCACCTTCGACACAGGCGGCATCTCATTGAAGCCGGCGCTCGACATGCACGCCATGAAGGGCGATATGGCGGGTGGCGCCACCGTCATCGGCGCGATGGCTGCCATCGCGCGTATGAAGCCGAAAGCCAATGTGATCGGCGTGGTCATGGCGACCGACAACATGCCCGGCAGCAAAGCGACCAAACCTGGCGACATCGTGCGCGCCATGAACGGCAAGTCGATCGAGATCATCAACACCGACGCCGAAGGGAGGCTCGTGCTCGCCGACGGCCTGTGCTACGCCCGCAAGCTCGGGGCGACGCACCTCGTCGATATCGCAACGCTCACCGGCGCAGCAGTCGTCGCGTTAGGCGACACCACAACGGGCGTCATGTCCAACGACCGTCAGCTCGTGGACCTGTTCCATGAGGCGAGCGCACCGTATGGTGAGCGCTATTGGGAGCTGCCGCTGTTCCCGGAATACGGCGACCTCATCAAAAGCTCCATCGCCGACATGAAGAACTCGGGCGGGCGCCAAGCCGGCACGATCTACGCTGCGATGTTCTTGAAGGAATACGTTGATGACGCGCCCTGGATCCACCTCGACATCGCCGGCACGGCGTGGACCGACGTGGATGCGGCGCATATCGTCAAGGGGCCGACGGCTGTCGGTTTGCGACCGCTCGTCAAGCTCGCGGAGCTTGTCGCCCAACGGCGTCCGCACCCCAAGGCTGACGAAGCGGCATACCAGCGGCTCACGCCCGCGGTGAAGCTGACCTCGCATAACGGTGTATCGCGCTCGCGGCGGATAACTGCTGGAGCGGCCAGGAGCAAAGCTCGAACACGATCACGACGCGCTTGAAATTGGTTGCGCGGCTTGCGGCCGAGCACCTCTGATCACAAGCCATAGCATAAATGCGACCTCGCCGAAGAGCGCGGGCTGCGAGTACGCGAATGCGGCGTCTTGGTATTGCGGTACGAGTGTTCCCACAAGCCACAAGACCACGTATGCCAGCCCATTGATGAAAAGCCAAACGCCCAGCAGGCGCGGCAGGAAGCGTGACTTATATGTCAGCGCTGCTAACGGGAAGAGCCAGAGACCCCAGAGCAGTTCCGCCGCGGTATTCTGTTCATCGTGCAGATGAAGGAACAGCATGACGAGCGCGTCGCGCTGCGGCTTATCGAATACCGATAAGAAATCGCCCCGTACCGCCATGAGCGCACCGGCATCGCTGACGACATTGACGAAGTACAAGACTGCCGGCATGATGCCGCCGACGATCACGACGAGGACGGCGAGGTTGTTATCGACGCCCTTGAAGAGCTGGTAAAGAGCGAGCACGAGGAACACCAGGACCACCGCTCCGGCAAGATCGGTGACCATACCGAGACGGAACAAGCCCTCGTGCGTGGCGATATTGTTCGCCGTAGCGCTTGGGTTGCCGTGCACGAAGAGCTTGCTCGGGATGTACACGAGGCTTATGGGCCCGAGCAGCGTGAGGAACAAATACCAGAGGCCCGCGACCCTTCCAGGGTTAAGGGCCCTGGGCATTAGGACGGAACTTTTTCGGGCTCGCGCACTTTGCCGATGAGCTGCTCGTGGATGCCGTCCGGATACCGGCCGGTGAAGCAGCCCATGCAGAAATCCGTCCGTGGCCGGCCCGTCGCCGCCACGAGCCCTTCTTCGCTCAAATAGCCGAGCGAATCGGCGTTGATCGTCTTACAAATCTCCGGCACGCTGAAGTTGGCGGCGATGAGCTGCTCGTATGTCGCCGTGTCCACGCCCAAAAAGCATGGATGCCGCATCGGCGGACAGGTCAGCCGCACGTGCACCTCGCGTGCGCCGCAGCGGCGGAGTAGCGCGACCAGTTGGCGCGTGGTCGTCCCCCGCACGATCGAATCATCGACCAGCACCACGCGTTGGCCCTTGAGATTGGCGACCAGCGGATTGAACTTCAGTTTGACGCCCTGCGAGCGCATGCTCTGGTCGGGTGAGATGAAGGTTCGGCCGATGTAGCGGTTCTTAATGAGCCCTTCGATATACGGCAGCCCGGCTTCGTCTGCATAGCCGATAGCGGCGGCCGTCGCGCTATCGGGCACCCCGATCACGATGTCCGCCTCGACCGGGTGTTCGCGCGCCACGTTGCGGCCCATCTGATAGCGTGCCAGATACAGCTCGTGTCCTGCGTACAGCGTGTCGGGCCGCGAGAAATAGATATATTCGAAGATGCAGTTCGCGGGCTTATGCACCGTCGGGACCTTGCGAGAACGCAGGCCGCGCTCATCAATGATGATCAACTCACCGGGCTCGACCTCGCGCAAGAACTCGGCACCGACCGTGTTGAGCGCGCACGACTCTGACGCGATCATCCAACCCTCACCGTAGCGGCCGACGCACAACGGCCGGACGCCCCAGGGATCGCGGAATCCGAAGAGTTGGCGCTCGGTGGCCAAGACGATGGAGAACGCCCCGATACACGCTTGCATGAGTTCGGCGATCCGGTCTTCCATATCGCCGTGCGGCATGTGGGTGAGTAGCTTGGCCATCACGTCGGAGTCGGAATCGGTGGCTTCCGCGATCTGCGGCGGCAGCCGCTTGCGCAGTGCCGGCGTGTTCACGAGATTGCCGTTGTGCGCGAGCGCGAACGTGCCCACTTCGCTTGTCTCAAGCAGCGGCTGCGCATTGTACACGACCGAGGAACCGGTCGTGGAGTACCGCGTGTGGCCGACCGAGAGGTAGCCGGGCAGGCCGGTTAAGACATCTTCAGTGAAGATCTGCGAAAGCAACCCCATCTGCTTGAAGACGCGCAGTTCTGTGCCGTCGGAGACGGCGATGCCGGCGCTTTCTTGACCGCGATGCTGCAGAGCGTAGAGCGCGAAATAGGTGACGCGTGCGACGTCCTCTCCGGGAGCAAAAAAGCCGCACACGCCACAGTGGTCGTGCACGGCATCTTCGCTGCCGGCCGGCTTAGGGACATAGGGTGTGGGAAGTTTCGCCTCCGGGTACATCTCCTTCAACCTTACCGGAAAGCCGGAGCACTGTCAACGCGCGGCGGACGCGGCTACGGCCTTGTGACGGCGAACGTCCGGGCGGCGATGTCGGAACGGTAGCGCAGGCGCACGCCGGACGGCAGCGCTGCGACGTAACGCTCGACGGCGTTATATGCGTCACGGCGGGCAGTAGCCATGTCAGCACCGCGTGCGCAGATGGTCAAAACGCGGCCGCCGCTCGCATTCACGCGGCCATTTTCGGTTGCTGAGCCGCCCCAGAATGCCATCACCTGCTCGGAAGAGGCGCTGAAAAGCGGCAATCCGTTGACGCTGGTCGAGGCCTGTGGATAACCGTCGCTCGTCAAGACGACGCCGACGCATGCGTCGTCACCGAACGAGGGAGCGACGGTATCGGTCAAGGCGCCCATTGCAGCGGACGCCAGCAGCTCGCACAGATCGGACCGCAAGCGCGGCAGCACCACTTGTGTTTCCGGATCGCCAAAGCGGGCATTGAACTCGAGCACCGAGGGGCCACGATCCGTCATCATGAGCCCAGCGTAGAGGCAACCGCGGTAGTCCAAGCCTTCTGCGCGCAAGCCTGCGAGCGCCGGCTGGAGCACGACCTCGTGCACGCGCCGAATGGCCGCCTCGTCGAAGACGTTCTGGGCTGGTGAATAGGCTCCCATCCCACCGGTATTGGGGCCAGTATCG